>JADLDQ010000437.1 GCA_020846575.1 Burkholderiales bacterium | reverse complement strand
TTGAACACCGCACCTCCCTTTTGGACGTTCTCGAGTTTGAACTGTGCGATCAATTCATCAAGCGACATGATCTCTTGCTCGGTTCCTGGATTCCATCCGAGCAGTGCGACGAAGTTGATGATCGCTGCAGGAAGGTAGCCTCGTGAACGATAGTATGTGAGCGACACCGTCTCGCCGTGCTTGCGCTTGGAGAGCTTTGATTTGTCGGCAGCGAGCACGAGCGGAAGGTGCGCATACACCGGGCGCGACCCACCGATCGCTTCCTGGATCAAAATCTGTCGAGGAGTGTTCGAGAGGTGTTCTTCGGCGCGGATGACATGCGTGATGCCCATCTCCATGTCGTCGACGACAACGGCAAAGTGGTAGAGCGGCTCTTCAAGCGAGCGAGCGATGATGAAATCTCCGAGGTCGGTCGTGTCGATCGAGACTTCTCCGCGGATGAGATCGTTAATGACGACGACTTTGTTCGGATTTTTGAAACGGACCACTTCGTCACGCTGTCCTTCTTCTTTTGGCGTTTCTTTCGAGATATATGCCTTCCCTTCCTCGATGATTTTTTTGAGATATGCGGTGTGTGATGCCACGCGCTCTGATTGGATGACGAACGTATCGTGATGTAGGCCAAGCCAACCGAGGTCCTCGATAAGCCCAGTGGTCCATTCTTCTCTGTTGCGGGCCTTATCCGTGTCTTCGATGCGCAATGCGAATGTACCCTTGTTCTGGCGGGCGTAGAGAAATGAAAAAAGCGCCGTGCGGACTCCCCCCATGTGGAGAAATCCTGTCGGTGAAGGTGCGAATCGGGTCACAACGGAGGTCATGACGATATTTTAGCATAAACAGAAAGCCGCCGGAGAGGGCGACCTTCTTGGCGGCGAATTGCTTTGAATCTTCACAGAACGGTCTTATCCCATACCCCGACCCTTCTTGAGCTTGTGGATGTCGCCGTGGTAGGCCTTGGTGTCGGTCAAGACACCGCACTCGGGGCAGTAGAAGGACACGGAGTGGTCGGTGTCGCCTCCGGCGTGAGACGCGGTGTGGAGCAGGTCTCCTTCTTCGACGAGAAGTGTTGCTCCGCAACCTCCTCCTCCGTTGCCGTCGCCGGTGCATTTCAGCTTTGCCGCCCAGCCCTTCTGTGCGCGACCTTTTTTGAGGACTTTCATCCTAGACCTCTTTTCTGTTTGGTTTGAGGCGTCGGTGCCTCAAAACATTTCCAAAAGGATTCTATAATTAAATTAGAAAAATGTCTACTAACTAGTTCTCGTGCTCGAGCGCCAATTCGATGACTTCGCGGGCGATCTTGTCTGCGGCGTCGGGGCGTGAGAATGCTTTTGCGGCTGCCGACATCTTTTCGCGTTCGGCCGGGCTCTCCATGAGGCGGTCAATCTCGGAGACGATGAGGTGCGGGGTGAGGTTCGCCTGCTCGATGACAAGCGCCGCCCCGGTGCGGGCATAGGCGAAGGCGTTGCTGCGTTGATCGCGGCTCACGTCCTCAGGAATTGGGATGATGAATGACGGTTTACCCCACGCGGCGATTTCGAAGAT
>JADLDQ010000119.1 GCA_020846575.1 Burkholderiales bacterium | reverse complement strand
TGATCGTCATGGGAAAGCACGGCGAGAGCGCGCTCGAGGACCTGATGCTGGGCAGCATCACCAAGGAGGTCCTGGCGAGATCGCAGTGCGACGTGCTGGTGTCGATGTGAGAGCGCGTGCGGGCTGGGAGCGTGCTGGCTGAGAAGACCATCGCTCGGGTCAGCGTGATCTGGCGCGTGCCCACGAGCACCGCGACGATCCTCACCTCGCCGGCGAGCGCCGTCATCTGTTCTCGACGCCGGCGCGGCGCTGGGCAGCCGGCCGCTACGCGCATTTCCCCCGTATCTTCCGTGGATTCACCGCTCACCGATCGCGATGCGCCTGCCGCCGCGGCGGCTGACACGACCGCAACGCCCTGCCCGCTTTCACGCATCCCAGGCTGGCACGGCGTGGCGGCCGTACCGGACCGTTAGGCGCTCGGCGGCGAACCCCTGTCGCTGCACGGCCGCCCGGGACAGGGGCGACACCCTGTCGAGACTCGAACCCGCTTGTATTCCGCGACAGCGCCGCATCGCTTGCGCGCTCGCATGCGCACAGCCAGTCCAAGCACGGCGAGCCCGCAGAGCATCATGGCCGCCTCGCTCGGTTCGGGCACCGGTGCGATGGCGACGGAGGCGAGCCTGACGCTTGCCGCCGCCGAGGACGTGTCGTCGCCGAAGAACAGGAAATTGGCCGTCGTGTAGGGAAAGCCGAAGGACGAATAGTCGCGCATTGCGCCCGACAGGAGCGTGTCCGGGCCGCTGCGCAGGGTGTACTGGCCGTTCAGCAGCTGCAGCGTGTAGCGGGCCATCGCCCCGGTGGCGAAGCTCGTGTTTTCGGCCCGGGTGAAGCCGGGTCCGCCTTGCGCAAAGACGCCCGCGGGGCTCGACCAGAATCCCAGCTCGATACCTTTGCGCTGGCGATCGAGCATGATCACCGAGAATCCGGCGCGGTCCGTGCCGGCGTGCGTTTCGGCGAGGAGCTGCGCGGAAAAGGAAAGCCGCACGCCGGCCGTGCTGTCGATATCCCGGTCGGCCCGGAAATAGCCGGCCTGCGTCATGCTGCCGAAGCTGGTGTCCAGATTCACCGCCCCGCCGCTCAAGGTCTGGCTGTACAGCCCGACGGGGACGAAGAACCACCCCTGCGCGCCCGGAAGCGTGCCGAGCGAGCCGTCGTACAGGGGGGCCGCCGGCGACGGCGTCGCACAGATCAGTGCGCCGGTCGCCAGCATCCTGGCGTATCGGGAAACCTCGAATCGCATGTCAGCTCACTCGCCGTTCATCGCCTTCGAAGCGTACCGCGTCTGCGCAAGACGCGCTTTCGTGCGCCTCGCGTTTCGCCTCGCGCTGCGGCCGTGCGGCCGAATCTGAACAGGCCGGTTCGACGCTTCAACCGGATAGCGTCGCATACGCGGAGATGTGCCGCAGGCTCGCCTTCACTTCCACCAGCCCGGCGCCGTCGAACGCGAGCGCCTCGCGCAGCACCGCTTCGATCTCCCGGTCCGAATCGATGACCCAGGCGCGCGCGCCGAAGGATCTCGCCCAGGCGGCGAAGTCGGGGTTGCGCAGGCCGGTCGCCACCACCCGCCCCGGGAAGTGCTTCTCCTGGTGCTGGCGGATGGTGCCATAGGAGCCGTTGTTGCAGAGCAATATGAGCGGTCTGGCGCCGTGCTGAATCGCGGTAGCCAGCTCGCTGCCCGTCATCAGCAGGCCGCCGTCGCCGACCAGGCACACCGCCTTGCGCTGCGGATGGCGCAACGACGCAGCCACCGCCGCGGGCACGCCGAAACCCATCGCGCCCGCCTGCGCTGCGACCAGAAGCTGGCGGTCGCGGAAGAAGTAGTAGCGGTGCATCCAGCCCGAGAAATTGCCGGCGTCGTGGGTGACGATGGCATCCGGCGGCAGCAGCCGGTTGAGCGCCTCGATCACCGCGCCATAGACCACGCCGTCCTGCGCTCGCGGCGCGCTCCAGCGCGTGAGTTCCTCGACACAGCCGCGGGTGCGCGCGATCCAGGCGCCGCGTCCCCCGGGAGCGGCCCCCGGATCAAGCTCGAGCAGCGCATCGAGAAAGGCGTCGCATCCCGAGTGCACGGCGAGCCGCGCGTGGTGCACGCGGCCCGGGACCTCCTTCGCCGGGTGCACGTGAATGAGCGGCTGGGCCGGTTCCGGCGCGGCCGGGAAGCGGTAGCCCTGAGTGGTTACATCGCCCAGGCGGCTGCCCAGCGCGAGCACCAGGTCCGCCTGCGCGTCAGGGTGCCGGTCTTGTCCGATCAGATGACCGTGACCGAACCCGGTGTCTCGACCGCAGGCAGGTGCCGCACGATCGCGTTTCGCCGTGCCATGCGCTGCACCCCGAGGGCAAGAGCGACGGTCATGATCGCCGGCAGCCCCCCCGGAATCGCCGACGCCGCAAGGGCCACTGCCATCAAGAACGTTTCCGCCGGCGTATGGCCGCGCCACCACGTACCGAGCAGGAACGTAGCCGCGGCCATGGCGAGTATCGCCAGCGCCGGTGCCCGCCCGAGACGATCCATCTGCCGCACCAACGGCGTGGATAATCCCCGGATGCCAACCAGCATCTTGTCGATCCGACCCAGTTCGCTGGCACGGCCTGTGGCCACGACCAATCCGCTGCCCTGACCGCGCGCAACCAGGGTTCCCGAGTACGCCATGCAGAAGCGATCACCCAGGGACGCATCGGCCGCAACCGGTTCGATCGCCTCTTGCACAGGGAAAGAGTCGTCGGTCAGCGTCGATTCGTCGATCCGGAGTCCCTTCTCCGAAAC
>JADLDQ010000118.1 GCA_020846575.1 Burkholderiales bacterium | reverse complement strand
CGCCGCCGGCGGTGTTCAACACCAGCCCGCCCGGCAGACCGTTGCTCGTCTTGGCCCAGGTGGCGCCGCTGTCGGTGCTCCTGTACACCCCCGCCCCGGTGGCGAAGTACCAGGTGCCGGCCGAATTGGGATCGGCGATCGGGCCGGTGCGCCGTCTTGCCACGTTCACGACTGGGAACACGCTCCAGCTCGCGCCGTTGTCGCTCGACTGGTAGGTGCCCATGCCGTCAACGCCGACGAACAGGGTGCCGCCGACCGAGCGAATCGGCCCGAACTGCGAACCCGTGGGCACGCTGCCCACCGGCGACCAGTTCGCACCGGCGTCGGTGCTGCGGTACAACCCGCCGCCCTCCACGCTGGCGAGGTAGAAGCTCGGGTTGGTGAACACCTGGGCGTTCAGCCCGACCGAGCCGGGCGAAAGACCGTTGTTGATCGCCGTCCAGTTCGCCCCGCCGTCGGTGCTCTTGTACACCCCCGCACCGGCGGTGCCGATCGCCACGAAGTCGCTGCTGCTGCTCACGCTCAGGTTGACGATCGGCGGCAGCGGGTTGGGCAGCCCGTTATTGACCTGGAACCAGTTCGCCCCGCCGTCGGTGCTCTTGTACACCCCGCAGCTCTGCGAGCCCGCGTACAGCGTCGAGGCGTCCCTGGCGCCGATGTTGCGCAGCGACGTGCAGCCCAGCCCGCCGCTGCTGGCGGTCCAGGTGACGCCGCGGTTGCTGGAGCGGAACACCCCGTCCTCGGTGGCCGCCAGGAGCGTGTTGTTGGTGCCGTCGGGCAGCACCAGCGCTGCGCGCACCCGGCGCTCGGACATGCCGAACATCGAGGGCATCCAGCTCGTGCCGCCGTCGGTGCTGCGGTACACCCCGCGCCCGTACAGCAGCGCCAAGAGCGTGGTCGCGCCCGCGTCGTCGATGGCGAGGATGTTGCGCACGTCCCCGCCCTGGGCGATCGGGCCGTTGGAGGTCCAGTGATCCGTGCCGTCCTGGGCCACCACCGTGTAGCTGTTGTTGATCGTCACACCGCCGGTGAGCACCGGGTCGCTGTAGCTGCCGCTCACCGGGGCGGTGGTGTTGGCGCTCACCACCGAGGGATTCGCTGATAGGAGCCCCGTGCCCGCGTCGATCGAGACCCCCGCCGGCCCGCTCACCGACCAGGCAACGCCCGTGGGCAGCGCCTGCACCTGGTTGTCCGCGCGCAGCAGATTGGCCGTGCAGCCCACAATGCCGCCCTCCTGCACCGCCACCGGGCAGGACACGCGAAGCTGGGCGGCAGCGGCCGCGGCGCCGGTCACGTTGAACTGGTAGATGAACAGCGAGCGCTCGCCGTTCGCGCCTTCGGTCGTGACGTTGGCGCCGCCGGAGACGATGGCCGCCGCCCCGCAGGCGGTCGGCAGGCTGATCTGGCCCGCCGTGGCGTTCGCCGCGAGCTCGACATCGCCTGCCGCGCACTGCTCGCCGTTGGCGTTGACGACGTAGCCCCACAGCCTGACCGCAGTCGGCGTATAGCCCGTGGGGAGCGTCCAGGCAAGATTGAGCGGCGAAGCGAGGCTGCCCGCGGCAAACGAGGTCGAGGTGCCGCCGTTGACCGTGACATTGGTGACCGCATCGGTCGCCGGATTGTTGACGGCGGTGCCGGCGAAGACCACGTCGTAGCTGACCTGGGACAGGTCCGCCCTGGTGAGCGTGGTCCTGAACAGCGTGCCGTCGGCCACCGAGTTCGCGCCGGCATCGAATCCGGCGAAGAACCCGTTGCGGTTGGGCAGAGTGGTCGGCACGCCGGGCGAGCCGAGGATCGTTTCGCCCAGCCGCAGCACGCTCGGGCTCTGCGGGCTCGGCATGGCGATGGGCAATGTCCCGCTCCAGAGGTTGGGAATCGCGGTCGCGCTGTGGGAGCCGTTCGCGGTGGCGAGCACGCCGACCGGGGCGTCGATGTCGATGTTGACGTGCTGGCGCGGGCCGGCGTTGAGGCTCGGGCCGTAGTCGGTGCGCATCTCCACATTGACGTTGATCCTGGCGAGGCGCTGGTCGCCGTAGATTCGATAGCTGCCGTCGCCCTGGCGCTTGAGGATGAACAGGCCGTCCTCACGGCCGTCGAAGCCCTCCGGCGAGCCCGAGACGTTCACCGTGCCGCGCACGCTGATCACGCCGCTTGCGTCGTCGAAGCTGTTGACGCCGGTGATCTGAAAGTTCGCCAGCGTCTGGTTGCGCAGCTCGCTCGCGTCGAGCTTCGCCTGGGTGGCGGCGTCCCGGCCCTCGCTCAGAAAGGCCGCGTCGTAGAACGGCAGCAGGTGCGTGAAATCGAGGTTCGCGCCCTGCGAATTGACGGCGTTCGAGAAGTCCGCGAACAGGCCGGCGACGCGGGCAAGCGCCGTCTCCAGGCCCGCGTTGTAGTTGTACAGGCCGCCGTCGGTCGATACCCGCAGCACCTGGGTTAAGGTGCTGTTGCGCTCGAAGGAGTTGATGTACGGGTTCCCGAGGCCGCCGTTGATCTGCGTCCAGTTGGCGCCGCCGTCGGAGCTGCGGTACACGCCGCCCGAGAGCCCGCTGCTGTTGGTGCCCGCGTAGACCGCGAGCGAGGCCCCGGTGCCCGTGGTGGTGAGTTGTACGACCGGCTCGCCGGGGAGCACCTGCGTCCAGGTGCCGGCGCCGCCCGACTGCGTGCTCTTCCAGACGCCGCTCCAGGGTTGTGGCGTGCCGTTCGCCCTGTGGTTGCTCGCCCCGATGAACATGGTGCTCGGGCTCTGGCGGTCGAAGGTGATGGTGTGGACGGTCTGGGTGATCCCCGTGGTGCTCACCTGCTGGTAGACGAGCGACCAGCTCGCGCCCGCGTCGGTGGACTTGTACAAGCCGTCGCGGGTCGCGGCGAACAGCGTGTTCGAGTTGAGCGGGTCCAGGCGCACGCTGATGACACCCAGCGCCTTGCCGGCGGGCGTGCCCAAGGCGACGAGATTGGAGCTGATATCGGTCCAGGTCTGGCCGAAGTCGCTCGAGCGGAACACGCCAGAGCCATCGATGCTCACGTACACGTTGTTCGAGTTGCCGCGGTCGATCATCACGCGCGTGGTATTGCCGGCCAGCGCGTTGGGATTAGCCTGCGTGGGCAGGCCGATGGTCGCCTGCACCCAGGTCGCGCCCCCGTCGGTGCTGCGGAACACGCCGCGCTCGCTGGAGCCGGTGTAGAGCTTCAGCGGATCGTTGAAATCCATCCACAGGCTCACCGGCGTGCCGGTGACGCCGTTGTCGCGGCGCGACCAGGTGAGGCCGGCGTCGGTCGAGCGGAATACACCGCCCGACCCGGCGGCGTAGATGAGGTTCGGATTGCCGGGATCGGTGACGCTGGTGCTGATCTCGCCGGGCGGAAGGCCGGTGCTGGCGCGCGTCCAACTCCCGCCGCCGCTGGTTCCGATGTACATACCGTGGGTGGTTCTCGCGTACCAGGCGCCGTTGCCGGTGGCTTGGAAGACGCCGCGCGAAAAGGGCAGTTCGGCGTGACTGGAGCCGGGAACCGCGCTCCAGTTGGCGAAGCTGCCGGTCGAGGTGGCCTTGTACAGGCCGCTTCCCTGGATGGAGACCACGTAGGAACCGTCCGGGGTGGCGGGGCGGGTGATGCCGCCCAGAGTCACGAAGTCGGGAAGCTGGGTGCTCGCTCCGGTGCGGAACCAGTCGGCGCCGTTGTTGGTCGTGCGCCAGATGCCGTTGCCCTGGACGTTTGCGAGCAGGTTGGAGCCGCTCACGACGCTCAGGGTGAAGACGCTGAGCCCGCCGGGCCCCGGCTGGAGCGGGTTGGCGCCCGACTGCCCGTTGGCCTGCGACCAGGTAGCGCCGGCGTCGGTGCTCAGGTAGATACCGTTGTTGGTGCCGGCGCGCAGCGTCTGCCCGTTCCCCGTCGAGGTGATCACGTAGACAGGGATGCTGTCCGGCATACCGTTCGCGCCGGTGTTGAGCTTGGTCCAGGCGCTGCCGCCGGAAGTCCGATACACCCCGCTGCTGGTGGCGCAATCGGTGCCGGCGTACACGGTGTCGGTGAAGCTGGCCGCCAGCGTGAGGTTGCGCACCGCGACGCAGCCGAGCCCGCTGTTGAACGGCTGCCAGGCGATGCTGTTGGCGCTGGTGCGGTAGATCCCGCCGCCGTCGGTGGCCGCCCAGAGCGTCGCGCTGTCGTAACTGCCGCCCGGGGTCGCCGCGAGGCCGTACACGCGCAGGTTGCCCAGGCCGGCGTTGGCGGCGGTCCAACTCTCCGCGTCGTCGGTGCTGCGATAGATCCCGCTGCCGAAGGTCGCCGCGAAATGGGTGGCGGGGTTGGTGGTGGCGAAGACGACGTTGCTTCGAACCACGCCGCCTTGCCCGGGCTGGCCGGCGGCGGTCCAGACATCGGCCGCCTGCGCGGGGAGGGCGAGCAGTGTGACCGAAGCGGCGACCGCGGCACGGACCCGCACTGCCCGGGCCATGCGCTGCTTCCAGTCTCCCAGTCGGAGGATGACGCCGGTCACTTCCATACCCCCCCCAATTCGCCGATGCTCAAGAGTGTCGTGTCATTGCCGTGTCGTAACAGTGCCGTGTCCTAAGAGTGCCGTGTCCTGACAGTGCCATGTCGTACTTGCGTGCCGGGGGTTGCGCCCGCCCGCTCATGCTCATGCCGCGGATCGCGTCCCGGCTATTCCTTTATCGCGCGCCGTGTGTCAAAGACCGCTCCGGCTCGCCGCCAACCTCTGACCACCCGCCTTCCTGCGGTCCGGCGGTATGCGATGCGCCTCCCCGTAGCGAGTCACTTCTCCGAACCGCTGCGGCTGCGCTCCAGCGAGCGCTTTTCGTTTTCTTCCTTCACCCGGCGCGCGCGCTCGGCCGCTTGCTCGGCCTGGTGCAGTTTTTCTTCCATGGTGAGCGGCTTTGCGGGCGGGCGCAGCATGAACTCGGGCACCGGCGGCGGCTCGAAGCGCCGCTGCGGAAAGGCCGGCGGCTTGTCCTGAGCGCCCGGCGCATCCTGCGCCGCGGCGACGGCCGCGGAGAACGCGACACAAAACGCGCAGGCGCTGAGGATGGTCTTCACTTTGCCTTGAGCGCTGCGCCAGCCGCGACGGGTGTGGCCCCCGGACGCACGCCGGCGGGGGTCGCGGAAGGCGTGCCGCCGTATGCGAACTGCCATTGCTGGTAAGTCATCTTTTCCTTCAACTGCATCGAGCGCTGCTGGAACACCTCGTAAGGCGAGTCGAAATTCGCGATCTTGAGCGGGCGTTGCTCGCCCTTGCTGTAGACGCCCATGATACCTCCGCCGGGGGCGGGAATCAGTCCCCACTCGTCCTTGCCGGTGACGGGATCCGGGTAGAGCTTGCGCAGGTGCCGCACGGTGTTTGGAAAACGGGGGTCTTTCACCAGTTCCTCGAGCGAGCGGGGGAAGTTCTTCGCGGCGCCGGGGCTCTTCTCGTAGTAGGAGGCGATGGCGAGGCGGTAGGCATTGCCCGCGTATAGGAGCTGGCGCTCCTTCTCCCGTATGCCCGCGGTGTGCCACACCTGACCAGCGGCGGCGAGTCCGGCGCCGATGGCCGCGACGGTGAAAAGGAGAATCAGGTAGCTGAAGCCTTGCTGACTGCCGGCCGCTGCGCGGGGGTGGGGAATAGCGCTGCCGCGCATGACGGCTTTCTCACCAGTCGCCGTACTGCGTCCCGTCGCGGGCCTGGCCCGCGGCGCCACTCTTCACGTCGTACACCTTGCCCTTTTCCGGCTCGGGCGGGGCGATCACCCGCCAGGTCTCCACGCTGTCGGTGATCGGGTCGGCCGGGATGCCGCGCAGGTAGCGCTTCTCCACCAGCGCCTCGAGCGTGTCCGGATACACGCCCAGGTCGGCGTGGTACTTGTCGATGGCGTCGCGCAAGGTCGCCAGGTCCTGCCGGAGCGTGACCTCCTTCGAGCGCTCCAGCGAGCCGAAGTAGCGCGGCGCGGCGATGGCCACCAGGAGGCCGACGATCGCCAGTACGACCATCAGCTCGATCAGGGTGAAGCCGCGTGCGCCCAAGCGCGACATCGCTACAATCCTGCGCCACCTCATGTTGTGCGGAAATTAGCATGAAGCCCGGCGCCGAACGCTTCGTGATCATGTCCTTCACCCGCCGGCCGGCGCGGCGCGGCTGAAAGGCGGGCCGGGACGTGGGTCGCGCCCGCCAACGCAAGCGCGACACCCGTGCGCGAGCGCCGGCCGCGCCCCGCGAGCCGCGCGTTCCCGCGGCCGCCGTCGCGGCGCTGTTCTTCATCGGGGCGCTGGCGCTGTATGCGGGCTCCTACCGCAATCCGCCGGTGTTCGATGATCGCGTCATCAACCCGCCGCAGCTGGAAGAGTTCCTGCGCATGCTCTACACCTTCCGGCCGCGCTGGGTGTCGTATTCCACCTTCGGTCTCAACTATCTCGCCTCGGGCCTGGATCTCGCCGGCTACCGGCTGGCGAACGTGCTGCTGCATGCCGGCGTGGCCCTGGCGCTGTTCGCGTTCGTGCGGCGGCTGCTCAAGCGCGCGGCGCCGGCGGTCGCGCACACGCGGCGCGAGGCGGCGGCGCTCGCCGCCGGTGCTGTCGTACTGGTTCATCCGGTGAGCGTCTACGCGGTGGGTTACCTCGCTCAGCGCAGCATCGTGATGGCGGCGCTGTTCTGCGTGCTGGCACTGCACGCGTTCCTGGTCGGCCTGGAACGCGACGAGCGCCGCTGGTACTGGGCCGCGGTCGGTCTGTACGTGCTGGCGGTCTGGTCCAAGGAGCACGCGGTGATGCTGCCGGCGGTGGCAGCAGCGCTGGCGCTCGCCCTCTACGGCCCGGACCGCAGGCTCGCGCTGCGCCTCGCCCTGCCGATGGCGGGGTTCGCCCTGGCGGCGCTGGCGATCGTGCTGCAGGTGAGGGGCGTGCTCGGGGCAAGCTACGAGCCCTACCTGCGCGAGCTCGTCTCCGAAGCGGCGGCGGGGGATGCGCAGGTCTCGGGCAGCTACGCCCAGAGCATCGCGACGCAGGCGCTGCTGTTTTTCCGCTCTGTGTTCCTGTGGATTCTTCCCTGGCCGGGCTGGATGTCGGGCGACATCCGCGTCGCCCTGGCGCCCTCGATCACCCACTGGAGCGCGCTCGCCGGCGCGGCGTGCTTTCTCGCCTGGGGCGCCGCCTCGATGGCGCTGCTGGTGAGGCGGGGACTCGCCGCCGTCGCCGGCTTCGGGATGCTGCTGCCGTGGCTCCTTTTCTTCACCGAGTTCGCCGCGGTGAGGTTGCAGGAGCCGTTCGTCCTGTACCGCGGCTACCTGTGGATGATCGGGCTGCCCGTGGTGCTCGCTGCGCTGGCGGTGCGCCTGGCGCCCGGGACGCTCACGATCGCGGCAGTGGCGACCGGCGCGCTGCTCGTCGCCGGCACGCGCGACCGCCTGGAGAGCTTTTCGACGCCTTACCGGTTCTGGGACGATGTGGTGCGCAAGAACCGGGACCACGCGTTGCCCTTCGTGGACCGCGGCCTGTCGAACCGCGCGGTCGCCCTGATGCACCTGGGGCGCTACACCGAGGCGCTCCCGGACCTCGAACAAGCGATCCGCCTCAACCCGCGCAATGCGCACGCGTGGATCAACCGGGCCACGGTGCGCTCGAACTTCGGGCAGATGCAAGGCGCGCTCGCCGACGCCGACGAGGCCCTGCGGCTGGACCCGCGCTTCGGCGAGGGCTACGCCGAGCGCTGCTCCCTGCGCATGAAGGCGGGACGCGACGGCGAGGCGCTCGAGGACTGCAACCGGGCGCTGGAACTTTCGCCGAGCTACCCGCCGGCGCTCCTCAACCGGGGCGTGCTGCTCGCGCGCCGCGGGCGCATGGAGGAGGCGATCGCCGATTTCGACGGCATCCTGCGCTATGACGCCGGCAATGCCCTGGCGCTCTACAACCGCGGCATGGCGCTCGCCCAGGCGGGGCGGCACGAAGAGTCGCTCGACGCGCTGCGCGCCGCCTGCAAGCAGGGCATGCAGGCCGCATGCCAGCCGGCAGGGCGCTGAAGTCAGGCGCTGAGGCAGGGGCGCCGAGGTCGGGGCGGGGCGCAAGAAAAGTGACACAATCCCCCGGCACCAGGCGGCGGCGATTGCGCCGTCCGGGGCAACGGAAAAATCAATCGAAGAGGAGACCGACATGAACAGACCAGATCTCGGACGTATCCTGCGTGCGGTGGGTTCGGTGCTCGCCGCTGGCCTGCTGCTCGCGAGCGCCGGCGCGCGGGCGCAGTTGGAGGAGACCTCGGTGGCGCTGCCGCTGGTTTCTCTCACCTTCTCCACCCACTACATCGCCGAGGATCTGGGCTTACTGGAGAAGGCCGGGCTGCGGGTGAAGTCGAGCTTCATCGGTGGCATCGGCGCCGCCAACGCGGTGCTCGCGGGCAGCGTGGATTTTTCCAACAGCTCGGGCCCGACGGTGGTGCGCGCCAATGCCCGGGGCCAGAAGCTGCTCGCCATCGGCATCACCATCGACAGGCCGATGCTCGAGGTTGTGCTGCACAAGGATATCGCCGCCAAGCTCGGCATCACCGAGGCGATGCCGATCGCGAAGAAGGCCGCGGCGCTGAAGGGCCTGAGGCTCGGGATCGACCGGCCCAACACCATACCCAACGGCTACATGCGCTACTTCCTGACGCGCGGAAAGCTCTCCCCTGACCGCGACGTGACTCTCGCGCCGATGGAGCCGCCGGCGCTGATCGCGGCGCTGAAGTCCGGCGCGGTGGCCGGGTTCGTGATGTCCCAGCCCTGGACCCTGATTCCGGTGCAATCGGGCATGGCGGTGCGGCTGGTGAGCTCGCCGCTCGGGGACTTCCCCGAGCTCGTGCCCTTCGCCTACAACGTGGTCATCACCCGCGCCGACTTCTGCGACAGCAAGCCCACCGTGTGCCGCAAGCTGCTCTCGGCCTACCAGCAGGCGCTCAACGTCATCCACGAGCGGCCGCAGCAGGCGCTCGCGGTGCTGCGCAAGCGTTTCGCCAACCTGGATGGCGCCGTCGTCGGCGAGGCCTTCGAGCAGGCGCGCAAGGCGACACCGGCGAAGCTGGCGATCTCAGAGGATGGGTTGAAACACGCGGAGGAACTGATGGTCTCGACCGGGATGGTCAAGCCGGAGGAGTCGATGAAGTCGTTCGGCGGTATCTACACGAACAGGTTCCAACCGCAATAGGAGCAATCGACACGTGAACGGGCTGCTTCGCCTGTGCGTCGTCCTGGCGGCGGCCTGCTTTCACGGGTCGGGCTTAGCCGCGACCCCGCAGGCCGCGGCCGGCAATGGTCATACGCTGGCTCTGCAATCCGACGGGAAGCTGTGGGCCTGGGGCACCAACTTCGCCGGGCAGCTGGGTGACGGCACGACCACCCAGAGGACGAGCCCCGTGCTGGTCGGCACGGGCTACAGCGCGGTCGCCGCGGGCTACAACCACACCCTGGCGCTCAATCCGGACGGCAGCCTGTTCGCCTGGGGCGAGAACGCCTACGGACAGGTCGGCGACGGGACCTCCGGCGCGGGCACGAACCGTACGAGCCCCGTTGCCATCGGTACCGGCTTCAGCGCCGTGGCGGCGGGCTACTTCCACAGCGTCGCTCTCAAGTCTGCGGACGGCAGCGTGTGGACCTGGGGAGCGAACGCCCAGGGCCAACTCGGCAACGGCGATGTCACCCGCACCGACCAGCCGAGTCCGGTTCAGGTCGGCACCGGGTTCGTCGCCATCGCGGCGGGCGCCTATCACACCCTCGCGCTCAAGGCGAACGGCGACCTCTACGCCTGGGGGCACAACTCCTACGGGCAGATCGGCAACGGTGCGACCGGCGCCGACGTCCTCGGCCCGACTCAGGTCGGCAGCGGGTTCAGCGCCGTCGCCGCCGGCTACTACCACAGCCTCGCGCTGAAAGCGGACAAGACCCTCTGGGTATGGGGCAACAACGGCAGGGGAGAACTCGGCGACGGCACCACCGACCCGCGGCTCACGCCGGCGCAGGTGGGAACAGGATACGTCGCGGTGGCCGGCGGTACCGGCCACACCGTCGCGCTGAAGGACGACGGCAGCCTGTGGGCCTGGGGCAACAATCAATACGGGCAGGTCGGCAACGGCGCCACGGCGACACCGCAATTGAGTCCCGTGCAAATCGGCACCGGCTATACCGCAGTCGCCGCCGGCGTCGATCACACGCTCGCGATCGACTCGAACGGCAAACTGTGGGCCTGGGGCTACAACGCCGGCGG
>JADLDQ010000401.1 GCA_020846575.1 Burkholderiales bacterium | reverse complement strand
GCGCGGCGCTATGCACTGGTAGCATCGTTCCTGGCGCTGGCGGTCTGGCTGGGCACCGGATTGGCCGGACGCAAGCTGGGCGAACTCGACGCCTTCATTCCGCCCGCGAACTACGCGGGCCACGGCGCGGAAGGCTGGCACCCGGACTTCGACAGCGTGCTCGCCGAAGCGAAAGCCAGCGGCAAGCCAATCTTCCTCGACATCACCGGCATCACCTGCCTGAACTGCCGCCAGATGGAGGAACTCGTCTTCGCACAGCCCGAGATCGCCGAGTTGCTGGAGCGCTACGCGCGCGGACGGCTGTACGTGGACAAGGACGAGACGCTCGAGGAACGCGAGCGCAGCGAGCGCAACCGCAACCTGCAGTCCGACCGATTCAAGACCGCCGCGCTGCCGCTGTACGTGCTTATGGACAGCGAAGGACGGGTCCTGCAAATCACCGGGTACACGCCCGACGCGAAGGAATTCGCGGAGTTCCTGCGCGTGGGCCTGAAGAGCGACTCGGCCCAAGAACGCCCTGCACCGGCACCTATAAAGGAGGCTGAGCCCCACGAGCTTTGGGTCTCGCCGGGGCTCAATTTTCCATACGCTCAGGTCGATTTTCAGTCCGCGTTCCAGGCGCCAGTTAGGCAGCCAAACCCCCATTCATTCTGCTTCCTTTGGCCAAACTGAGTTGACCGCAAGTTCACAAGGTGCGTGCTGTAAAGCGCTCAACGCCACATCGTGCATGAAAAGAATTTTTAGAGCCCTAAAAGCCCCCCCGCAATCTCTTTTATATCAAATGGTTATGGCATTGAACATGGTGCTTGTTTTAGGGCCGCCGAAAAAGTGAGTCCTTGACTTTGATCCAGCTAATCCTGTATTGCTCCGCCCCCACGGCCGATAGGCCATGAAGGCAGCAACTGGGACGCTGCAAGATAGTTAAGGAGGCGGAAGCCTCAGGGGGGAGTACCTAATTGGTGGCGCGTAAGAAGAGCAAGAAAGCCAAGGACAGCGAGGACAGCTCGGGCAAGGCCCTGGTCATCGTGGAGTCCCCCGCCAAGGTCCGCACCATCAAGAAGGTGCTGGGCCGCGACTTCGTCGTGAAGGCTTCCGTCGGCCACGTTCGCGATCTGACCAAGAGCAAGAAGAAGGACGAGAAGGATGCCATCGTCATCGGCATCGCGAAAGACTTCGAGCCCACCTACGAGACGCTGGACAGCAAGCGCAAGGTTCTGGACGAGTTGCGCAAGGCGGCCAAAAGCGTCGACACCGTCTATCTCTGCCCCGACCCCGACCGCGAAGGCGAAGCCATCGCGTGGCACCTGAAGGAAGCGCTGAACCTCAAGGCCGAACAGGCCTTGCGCGTGACGTTCGATGAACTGACGCCGCGCGGGATCCGCGCCGGCTTCGACCATCCGCGCAAGATCGACATGGACCTGGTCAATGCGCAGCAGGCGCGCCGCGTCCTTGACCGCATCGTCGGCTACAAACTCTCGCCGCTGTTGTGGGATAAGATCAGCCGCGGGCTCTCCGCCGGCCGAGTGCAGTCGGTTGCCGTGCGCCTGATCGTCGAACGCGAACGCGAAATCGACGAATACCAGGCGCAGGAATACTGGAAGGTCGCCGGGCGCTTCGCCCACGCGGGCCAGAGCTTCGAAGCCGAACTGCGCGCGCTGGACGGCCGGCAGGTGGTCAGCTCGGCCGACGATCTGGAGAAGTACCGCGTCCAGGACGACAAGGTTTCCGTCAGCGGCATTCAGCGCGCGCTGCTGGGCACCGTCGGCGACGCGCAGGGCATCGTCGAGGCGCTGGCCGGCAAGAGCTTCGAAGTCTCCAGCTACGAAGAGAAGGAAGTCCAGGACCGGCCCTACCCTCCGTTCGCCACCAGCCAGCTGCAGCAGGCCGCCGTCAACAAGCTGGGGTACGACACGAAGCGGACCATGCGCATCGCGCAGCAGCTCTACGAAGGCGTGCCGCTGGGCGAGGCCGGGCCGACCGCGCTGATCACCTACATGCGCACCGACAGCTTCCGCATCGCGCCCGACGCGATGACCGAGTGCCGCGCGTACGTCGAGAAGGCCTTCGGCGGCAAGTACGTCCCCGAGAAGCCCAACTTCTACAGTTCACGCAAGGGTTCGCAGGACGCCCACGAATGTATTCGGCCCACCAACGTGAGCGTGGCGCCCGACGAGGTGAAGAAGTACCTCAGCGACGAACAGTACAAGCTCTACCGCCTGATCTGGCAGCGCTACGTCTCCTCGCAGCTGCGCCCGGCCGTCTGGAATGCCACCACCTGCGACCTGGCCGCCCAGGGCCCCGGCACGCGCAACGCCGTATTCCGCGCCACGGGGCGCGTCCTGAAGTTCGAAGGCTGGCTGGTCGTGTACGGCGGTGCGCAGGCCGTGGCAGCCACGCACCTGGACGCCTCCGCCGCCGACCGCGAGAAAGGCGACGAGGAGACCGACGAGGCCGAGGAGAAGGCGTCCCGCAAGCGCAAGAAGGGCCCGCAGATCCTTCCGGCCATGAAGACCGGCGACAAGCCGAAGGCCGACGGCATCGAGGCCGGGCAGTACTTCACGCAGCCGAAAGCGCGGTACAACGAGGCCAGCCTGGTCAAGACGCTGGAACGCGAAGGCATAGGACGCCCCAGCACCTACGCCACGATCATCAGCACCATCCAGGACCGCGGCTATGTCGAGAAGGTCGTCTTCCGCGGAATGCTGGAAGTCCCCGACGACGTGAAGGGTCTGGAACTGGTCTCCGGCTCGGCGCGCGGCAAGGCGAGCGCCGACACCGGCACGCGCGTAACGCTGATGGTCGGCACCTTCGAATGCAGCGTGCCGAAGGGCAAGCAACTCAAGACCGCCGATCCGTCCAAGGCTCCGCCGCCCAGCCAGGAACCACCCTACGTCAAAGGCACCGGCGGACGCGGCAGCTTCGTGCCCACGTCCCTCGGCATGGTGGTCAACGACAGCCTGGTCGGACACTTCGACCACTCCATCATGAACCTCGGCTTCACGCGCATGATGGAGGCGGAACTCGACAAGATCGAAGAAGCGCACCTGGATTGGAAGGTGGTGCTCCAGGAGTTCTACGGTCCGTTCACCGAGGACCTGGCCGAGGCCAAGG
>JADLDQ010000117.1 GCA_020846575.1 Burkholderiales bacterium | reverse complement strand
GCGCTCGATGCCGCCAGGATCGCGGCGAGCGCTGCGCGCGAGGTCGAGGGCAAGGTCCGTGTCGTCGATGCGTTCATCGGGTGTCTCCGCAAGGCGCGCCGATGCCCACGACGGGCTGCCCGAGGATACTCCGATGCGCGCGCAAGTCCACGCCCCGAGCCGCCCACCGCGACGCGCGAGTCGGAGGTAATGAGACTCGCTTGCTCGCTCGAGCCTGAAATCGCCAGGCGTGCCGCGACTGCGGTCCGCGCTGCGCGGCGCAGCCATGCCGCGGCCCGCGACGCCCGCGCCGCGCTTGCGGTTGCAGGCGCCTACACCGCCGACCAGAGCACGTCGCACCCGCCTTCGCCCGGCGCGACCATGGCCGACACGATGGCGTGCTGCGCGCCGTCGCACGCGCCCGCGCGCAGGGTGTACACGCCTCCAGGCTGCAGCTCAGCCGTGCTGTCCCCGGCGATGCGCGGCGCCTCCTCGAGATCGAGCCCGATCGCATTGCCGAACGAGCCCGCCGTGACCGGGTGCTCGTGCAGGGGCGCGAGCGCGCGTCTCATGGCGGCGGCGATGTCGCGGCAGGCGGCACCCGGTCTGACGAGAGCGATACCCTCCTGCAGGGCCGCGCCCGCCTTGTGCGCCACGGCGCCGGGACTGGCCGCCAGGTGCACGAAGCCCTCGGCCCAGTAGCCCAGGTGACGGACCGCCACGTAGACTTGAAGCGGTTCCACCGGCCGATCGATGGGCGTGAAGAAGGGCCGCAGCGTCCTGCCGCCGTCGGTGCTGAACAGCGTGCGCACCTCCTGGGCCCCGAGCCGCAGCGCCGCGCCCTCGGCGCGGGCCATGGCCTCGGTGACCCCGGCGCGCGGGCCGCCGGACTGCGACGCGGCCAGCGCCGCCACGGCGGCCCGCAGCATGCCACAGGCCTCGCGCATCGCCGCCCGCTCGCGCGGGCGCTTGTTGCGCATCGCCGCGCGCAGCACGGCGTGCGCCTCGGCCGAGAGCCTGCCGTCGCCGGCGATGCCCGCCAGCGCCTCGTGCGTGGCCATACGCACCGAGTCGAACCCGGCAAGGGCAACGGGACCGCCGAGAGTCTGGCGCCATGCGTCGATCTCCTTGGCGGCTTCGCCCAGCGGCTCCACCGGCATCCAGGTCTGGCGCACCGCCGGCACCATCGCGTTCGGCCCGCCCGAGACGAGCACCTTCGGCTCGCCCCGGCGCGGCACCAGCGCCAGGCCATCGCGCAGCTTCGGGATCATGTTGCTCAGGTAGGCGAGTTGCGCGTTGTTGCGGCGGTCGCCGTATACCGCGACGCCGGCGCAGGACCTGTCCGGGAGGGCCTCCCAGAAGGCGGCGATGCGCTCGCGGTATTCCTCCTCGGGCAGCTTGGCCGGCTCCCAGTCGTAGGCGCCGATCAGCAGCGTGGAATGCATGGTCTGCACGAATGGACTCCTTGCTCGAATACGGGTTTGCGCCCCGGGCCTCGCGCCAGCGCGGGCAAGGCGGCGGCGAGTGCTAATCCGCCTTCACGCCGACCTCCCGGGCGAGGGCGCCCAGCTGCGCCACGTCGGTGCGGATGCGCGCCGCGAGCGCCGCAGGGGTGAGGAACTGGGCCATCGTCCCCTGCTCGTGGAAGATCCTGCGCACCTCGTCCATGGCGAGCATCGCCTTGAGCGACTCGCTCAGGCGGTTCACCACGGCGGCGGGCGTGCCGGCGGGCGCAAGCACGAAACGCATCGCGCCCATGTCGTAGTAGTCGGGGAGCGTTTCCGCGAGCGGCGGCCACTCGGGCACGCTCGCCAGCCTGAGCGGGCTGGTGAGCGCCAGGGCGCGGATCTTTCCCGCCTTCGCCTGGGGCAGCGTCGAGGTGGTGCTCATGATGGCGACCGGCACGCGCCCGCTCACCAGGTCCGGAACGATCTGCGCCGCGCCCTTGTAGGGAACGTGGTTCATCCGCACGCCCGCCTGCTTCTGAAACAGCTCCATCGCCAGGTGATGTCCCGAGCCGTTGCCGGGGGAGCCGTAGCTGTACTTGCCGGGATTCGCCTTGAGCACTGCGATCAGCTCCGCCGGCGTGCCGGCAGGCACCGAGGGATGAACCACCAGCACCAGCACCTCGGTACCGGCGGTGCCCACCGGCGCGAAGCTCTGGACAGGGTCGTAGGACAGATTCCGGTACAGCACCGGGGCGATCACGAACGAGGTTCCGCCCGCCATCAGCAGCGTATACCCGTCGGCAGGCGCCTTGGCCACCAGCGCCGCGGCGATGGTGCTGCCCGCGCCCGGGCGGTTCTCGACCACGAACTGCTGTTGCAGCAGCTCACCGAGCTTCGCGGCCATCAAGCGCGTGCCTCCATCCAGGCCGCCGCCCGGGGCGATACCCACGACCACACGTACCGCCTTGACCGGGTACTCCTGCGCGGCGAGCGGGACGGTGAGGCACGCCGCCAGAAGGATCAGTGAACGAGCGACGCTGGTCTTCACGGCTTCCCCCTTTCCTTGGAGAGGCTTGCGCCAAGAACGGAGCTTCGAGCCGCCGTCCTTCCGGCAGGTCCGTGCAAGAGGCGCCGCAGCCCGTTTCGATTCCTCGACCGCGGGGATGCAGCGCGCACTTCACTGTAGCAGGCTGCGCGCTCTGGCGGCATCCGCGCGCGCCAACCTCGCATTCACCGGCCGTTCGCGCTCGGAACGCGACCTCAGACCGGGATCTCGTACAGCTGCGCCATGCGCCTGGACAGCAGCTGCGCGCCGTTCTCGGTGATGAGCGTGGGCTCGCCGCACATCATGTAGCCGGTCTCGGGCAGGAACTGGTTGGGGTGGATGACGAAGAACATGTCGGGCTCCAGCACGATGCCGTTGTCCGGAGCGACGTCCCCGGGCAGAGTCGAGCCGAACCCCAGGCCGTGGCCGCGCCGCTTGATGTGCGGCGGGTGGCAGTACTGGCCGTACCCCTGCGCTTCCAGCACCGCGTTGATGGCCTCGCACACCTTGCCCATGGTGTTGCCGGGCCTGGCCGCGGCGACGCCCTGCTTCATGGCGTGCACCAGCAGCGCGTACTTCTCCTTGCGCACTTCGCTCGCCCTGCCGAGCACCGCGGTGCGGCAGATCTGCGCCATCTGCCCCTGGTAGGACGGCGTGAGCTCCCCGAGCAGCAGGTCGCCTTGCGCGAAGCGCCGGCCGCAGGAGGTCTGCACCGCCTTGCTGAACGGCCCGGCGTTGAACATGAAGAAGTTGTCCTCCGCGCCCAGCGACCTCACGTAGCAGCGGATCTCGGCGGCCAGCTGGTCCTCGCGCATGCCCACTGTCGCGGTCGCGAGCAACTGCTCGTAGCCTTTCTCGGCAAGTTCCGTGGCCTTGCGGGCGCGCGCGATTTCCTCGGCGGTCTTGCGGCGCGCGTGCTTCATCACCAGGGCGTCGGCCGGGTGGACCTCGCCCTTCATCAGCTCCCTGACCCCCTTTTCGACCTGCCAGGACATGGGTGCGAGGCCCGCCACCCCGGTCTTCGCGGCCGGGACCTTGAGCCGCCCGAGCTGCCGCGCCAGCTCGCCCAGCAGCTCGTGCGTGCCGACGACCGTCCAACCGGGCGCCTGTTCGGCGGCGCGCTCGGCGTCCCAGGCGGGCGTGACGATCAACAGGGCCTCGCCCGAGCGGTGCAGCAGGAGCGCGGTATCGCCCATCGACTTGAACCCGGCGAGCACCATCACCGGGTTGGGTTTCTCGATGAAGTGCCCGTTGTCGTGCAGGCCGATCAACAGTTCCAGCCCCTGCTCGCCCATGCTCTGGCGCAGGGCGGCGACGCGATCCTGAATGTTCATCCTGCCCGTCTCCTCGATCAGGCGGCCGGGCGCCGCTCCCACCGGCAGCCCTCGCCGCGGCCGCGCCTTCAGGCGCCTGCCGCTTGCGCCTCGAGCCTTTGCCGCAGCGCGCGGGTGGCGGCTTCGTCGATCTCGTTCGCCTCGTTCAACACCACACCGTAGCGCTCGCGCGCGGCTTCGCGGCTCACCAACCCCTCCACGACATCCCATTGCACCCGCTTGGGGTCGCGCGCCACGGGCTTACCCCAGCCTCCGCCCCCGCCGGTGCGCACGACCACGCGCGAGTGCGCGGGCACCGGATGGCGGCTCGCATCGACCATGTCCCATTCGTTCCGGCCCGGTGTACCGAGAAGGTACGCGGCGGTGCCGCCCGGTGCCCCGCCCCACAGGCCCCAGGGGGCGCATTTCACCCGGCGCGGCTGGTTGAGGTTCCATCGCCCCTCCACCAGGTTGCGCACCGTGAGGTCGATGCCCAGGCCGCCGCGGAACCGTCCGGCCCCGCCCGAATCGGTGCGCAGCTCGCGCGACTCGACCAGCACCGGGCACTTCAGCTCGATACCCTCGATCGACCCGTTGCGCACGTCGCCCTGGCACACCGACACCGTGCCCGACTCGCCGTCCTCCGACGGCCGCCCGCCCCAGCCGCCGCCTTCCAGGCTCTGCACCACGAAGCGCCGCCCGGTCTTCGGATCGACGCCGAAGAACACCACCGCCCCACCCAGGAGCGCGTGGTGCGCGGCAGGCACCCTGTCGGGCATGGCGGGCGCCAGGGCGGTGAGGATGGTGTCCACCACGGTGGGCACGATCGAACTCCAGTTCACCATCGGCGCCGGGTAGCGCGCCATCATGATGCTGCCCTCGGGGATGATCACGTTCAGCGCCCGGAACGAGCCCTCGTTCACCGGTTCCAGCGGCGCGGTGATCGCCTTGTACGCGACGCGCGCGCCCGCGAGCGTCCTGGAATTGATCGCCGCCTTGCGTTCCCTGGAACACCCCGACAGGTCGATGGTCATCGACCCGCGCGCGATCGTGACCTTGGCGTGGATGCGCACCGGGTCGTCCTTGAGCACGCCGTCGTCGTCGAACGAGGACTCGGCCTGGTACACGCCGTCCTTGAGAGCCGAGACCACGTTACGGCACTTGGTCTGGGTTTCCTCGGCGATCTGCGCGATCGCCGCGACCACGGTCGGGCGGCCGTACTTGCGGTACAGCTCCTCCATGCGGCGCACGCCCAGGCGACAGGCGGCGATCTGCGACTTCATGTCGCCGAGCGACGATTCCGGGAAACGGATGTTGTCGCGGATGACGCGGTAGAGCGTCTCGTCCGGCTTGCCGTCGTCGTAGATCTTCAGCTGGTCCAGTTGCAGGCCTTCCAGCCAGGGGTCGGCCACGTCGGGACCCGCGCCGAACCCGGTCGAGAGCCCGCCGATGTCGACCCAGTGGGCGCGCACGATGGCGAACATCATCAGCTCGCCCTCGAAGAAGCACGGCACGTAGATGGCGACGTTGTTCAGGTGCTGCCCGGCGACCGCCTGGTGATTGGTGATGAGCACGTCGCCCGGCTTGAAGCCGTTCGCGCCGTAGCGCTTGACGCCGTCGGTGATCAGCACCCCGAGGTCGGCCACGAAATGCGATACGCCGCCGACGTTCTGGCTGATGAGGTCGCCGTTCACGTCCACCAGGGCGGTGCAGTAGTCGCGCACCTCGTAGATCATCATGTTGTAGGAGGTGCGCTGCAGGTCCGCCGCCATCTCGTTGGAGATGGCGGGCAGCGCGTTGCGTATCACCTCGAGCGTCACCGGGTCGAGGTTCGCTTCCTTCACCCGTGCGTCCATGTCACTCTCCCCGGATCCTGATGATGAGCTCGCCCGTCTGCGCCACCGTGCACACGTCGCCCTCCATCATCACCGTGGTCGTGCCGTGCTCCTGGATGAGCGCCGGGCCGCTGAATTTCGCCCCCGCCCCGAGTTCGGCGCGCTCGTATACCGGGCACTCCGTTTCGCGACCCGCCTCGGCGAAGTAGGCTTTGCGCGTGCGCGCGGGCTTCGCCTGGCCGGCGGGTCCGAGCCTGGGAAATTCGAGCTGCGGCTTCTTGCCCAGGGCGGCCACGCGCACGTTGATGATCTCCACGGGCTCCTCCGGCGAGTGATGCGCGTAGCGGTGCTCGTAGAGCCTGTCGAAGGCGGTGCGGATCCCCTGCTTGTCGCCGGCCTTCAACTGCTCGAGCGTCACCGGCACCGACAGGGTGAACTCCTGGCCCACGTAGCGCAGGTCCAGGTGCACCTGGTACTGGGCGCTCGACTTGCGGCGCAGGCCCGCGCCCGCCTGCTCGACCATCTCCTCGTAGACCCTCACCAGGTGCGTGAAATCGACATTGGTCAGGTCGGTGTAGTAGGTGCGGGTGTAGTCGTGGCGCTCGTCGGCCACCAGCATCCCCAGCGCCGAGAAGTTCGACGGGAACAGCGGGATGATCACCGTCGGCACGTGCAGGTCGCGCGCGATCGCGCACACGTGCACCGGGCCGGCGCCACCGGAGGCGACCAGTGCGAAGTCGCGCGGGTCGTAGCCCTTGGCGACCGACACCTCCCGCACCGCGAGCGACATCTTGGCGTTGGCGATGTCCACGATCGCCTCGGCGGCGGCCACGGTGGACAGATTCAGCGCATCGGCCACCTTGGTCTTGATCCCGTCCGCGGCGCCCTGGGCATCCAGCTTCATCTCCCCGCCCAGGAACTGGTTCGGATCGAGTCTGCCCAGCAGCACGTTGGCGTCGGTGATGGTCGGCTCGGTGCCGCCGCCGCGGTAGCAGATCGGCCCCGGGTCCGCGCCCGCGCTGTGCGGGCCGACCTTGAGCGCCCCGACCTCGTCGATCCAGGCGATCGAGCCGCCGCCGGCGCCGACCTCGACCACGTCCACCAGCGGCAGCATCACCGGCTGGCCGCTCGCGTAGCCGCCCACGTAGTAGCCGGGCGCCATGGTGGTCTCGCCGTCCTTGATCAGGCTCGCCTTGGCGGTGGTACCGCCCATGTCGAAGGAAATGACGTTCTTGTAGCCCAAGGCAACGCCGAAGCGCGCCGAGGCGATGATGCCGCCCACCGGGCCGGATTCCATCATCGCCACCGGCCTCGCGGTGGCGACCTCCGGGGTCATCACCCCGCCGTTGGACTGCATGATGGTGAGCTCGCCCCTGAAGCCGATATCCGCGAGGCTGTTCTTGAGACTGTGCACATAGCCTCCGACCACCGGGCCGATATAGGCGTTCACCACCGTGGTGGACATGCGCTCGAACTCGCGGTATTCGCGCAGGATCTCGTGCGACAGCGACACGTAGGCGTTCGGGAGAATCCGCCTGACGATCTCGCCCGTCCTTCTCTCGTGGTCGGGGTTCACGTAGGAGTGGATGAAGCACACCGCCACCGCTTCGACGCCCTTGTCCTTGAGGAAGTTCGCCGCCGTCTCCACGCTGGCGGTATCGAGCGGCTCGAGCACCTCGCCGCTGGCGAGCAGCCGCTCCTTGATCTCCAGCGTCAGGTGGCGCGGCACCAGGGGCCGGTGCTTGTGGAAAAACAGGTTGTACGACTCGGGGCGGTTGCCGCGGCCGATGATGTACACGTCGCGCATGCCCTGCGTCACCAGCAGCCCGGTCTTCGCGCCCTTTTTCTCGATCAGGGTGTTGATGGCGGTGGTGGAGCCGTGGATGAGCTCGTCGATCTCACCGGATTCGAGCCCGCTCTTGCGGATGCAGTTGATGATGCCATCCACCAGCCGGTTGGGCGTCGACAGTGCCTTGGAGTCCGAGAATCTCCCGGTCCGGTCATCGAACGCCATCAAGTCGGTGAAAGTGCCGCCAATATCGATCGCTACTACGAGCATGGGCATGTTCCGTTCTGATTGAGAGTGCCTCGCATTACGAGGGTAGCATCGCCCCGCGCTCCCCTGCGGCGGATTTCGGCCGGATCGTCACGCCAGGCCGGATGCGATGCCCTGGCGATGCCGGGCGCGGACGTCCTGGCCGGTGCGGTCCATCCTGCGTCCACCGGCGCTTGGACTGCCGCGCCTGCAAGCGGGTGCGACATTATTGAGGCCGCTTCGTTGCGGCGCAATGGGACGCAAGGCTTCAAGACATGAAGTCTATTGGCTACAATCCGCAGCGCGTTCCGACCCTTCCCAGGATCGGCCCCGCCGGTCCGAAGTCCTTGCGGGAAAACCATGATTTCAGCCAGTCCGCGCCGTTTGAGCGTGTTCAAGGCAGTCGCCGACCTGGGCGGCTTCAACCCGGCCGCCGACAAGCTGGGCATCGCCCAGCCTTCGGTGGGGGCGCATATCCGGGCCCTGGAGCGGCAGCTCGGGCAAACCCTGGTCCATCGCCGGCGGGGCACCCGCTCGCGCCTCACCAAGGCCGGTGAAACGCTGTACGCCTACGCCGCCGATGCCCTCAGCAAGTCCGAGGCGGCCAGCCGCGCCCTCACCAACCTGCGCGCCGGCGCCTCCCGCGGGATCGTGCTCGCCGCGCAGCGCGCCATCGCCCACCATTTCCTGCCGGAGTGCCTGGCGGCGTTCGCCGCAGGCCACCCGGGCGTGCGACTGGTCACGCGCACCGGCACGGGCGAGGACGTGCTCGCGCTGCTGCGCGAGGGCGCGGTCGACCTGGGGCTTTTCCCTGCCCTCGGCCCGGTTGCCGGGATCGAGTCCGAGGTGCTGATGCGCGAACCCCTCGCGCTGCTGGTCGCCCCGTCGCACCCGCTCGCGTCCAGGACCTCGGTGGGGCCCGACGATCTGCGCGGCTGCGCGTTCATCTGCGGACTTCGCGAATCGCAGTTCCGCCAGATGACCGACCAGATCCTGAGGCGCTTCGGACTGTCGCAATACGAAGTGGCCATGGAGCTTCAGGATTTCGCCGCGGTGAAAGAACTCGCGCGCCGCGGCGCGGGGATCGCTTGCGAACTGCGCCGGTGGGTCGCCGACGAGGTACACGCCGGCACGCTGGTGCCGCTCCCGCTCGCGGGTCCCGAGCCGACGGTGCAGATCCGCTGCGCATATCAGGCGCCGCTGTCGCAGCCGGCGGGCGAGTTTCTCGCGCTGCTGCGCGAGCACGCCCGGGGCGCGGCGGCGTCTCCCGCCTGAGGCGCGTCGAGGCCTCTTCAATTCGCCACAAGGGCGTCGCCTTCGGGACGGCCCGGCGCGCCGCCTGGACGGCCTTGTCGCTTCACGACAAGGGCTTGGCGTTCGGGACGGCCCGGTGCGCTCAGATGCCCGAGGGTCCGTGCGCGCTGCGGCCCCACGGAGACAGCCGGCGGTAGCGCCAGTACAGCTGCATGAAGCGGTTCGGATCCTGCGGCACGGCCCAGGGTTTCTTCGTGCCCGCGTAATGGACGATCGCGGGTTTCAGCCGGCCCGTGACGAGGGCCTCGTAGTCGTCCTGCAGGTGGGCGTGCGGCAGGAAGGGCATGAAGTTCCAGGCGCCGCCGAGGTAACGGACCCTGTGCTGAAGGCACACGTTCAAGGCATCCTGATCCAGAAGCAGGGCTTCGCCGCGCCGCGCCTGCAGGAACTCGAGGGCTCGCTCGGAGACCTGCTCTTGCCGCCATGCGCGCGTGTCCACCAGCAGCACGCCCGCATTGAAATAGTCATGGGTGGGCGCGAGGCGCAGCGCGGCGTGGCGCATGCGCTGGCCCACCCGGTCGCGGCAAGCGGCCGCCACCAGGCCGGTGACATCGGTGTCCCAGAGCGCCTCGATGTCCGCGTCCACCACGAGGTCGCTGTCCAGAAACAGGGCCTTTCCCGGCTTCTCGGCGTATACCAGCGGAAGGAGCAGGCGGAAATAGGTCGCCAGGCTGATGCGCGGCAGCGTCGGCAGGTGGCGCCAGGAACTCGACTCCACGGGCCGGATTTCCAGCGATGCCCCGAAGTCCGATCGCAGCGCGGCGAAGCGCTCGGCTTCGTGCTGCGGGATGCCGTCGGTGAGCAGACTGACGAAGAACGCCCTGCCCGGATTGTTCAGCAGCAGCGAGAACACGGCCACGCCGGCGTGAACGCTGTAGTGCCGGTCGAAGCACATGAGGATCCGAACGGGCGCCGCGCCCGCGCCGATCACCACGAATCCCCCGAATGGACGAATCCGTTATTCAGCCGGCGCGCGCGCGAATGAAAGCCTTGACCGCCTGCGCATCGGCCTCCAGCAGGTCGAAGCGCTGCGGGCGCGCTTCGAGCCCCTCGTATCCCGGGGGACGCTCCGGGTCCCTGCCCAGCGCCTCGCGGATGGTCGCGGCGAACTTGGCCGGCTGCGCGGTCTCCAGGCACACCAGCGGCATGCCCTGCGGGCGGCGCTCCAGTCCCACCTTGATGCCGTCCGCGGTGTGCGTGTCCACCATGACCCCGTGGTCATTCCAGATGCGGCGGATGGTGGCGAGGCGCTCGGCGTGGCTGCTCGCGCCCGAGACCAGCCCCGTGGCCTGGATTCGCCGCCTGTGGTCGCCGCCCGAGAGATCGAGCAGCCCGCGCTGATCGACTCCCTCCCACAGCGAGCGCAGGGCCGCGCCGTCGCGGTCCGTGAGATCGAACACGTAACGCTCGAAGTTGGAGGCCTTGGAGATGTCCATAGAAGGGCTGCTGGTGGCGTGCACCTGCGATGCCGCGCGCACCCGGTAGCGCCCGGTGCGGAAGAACTCGTCCAGCACATCGTTTTCGTTGGTGGCGAGGATGAGTCTGCCCACCGGGAGTCCCATGCGGCGGGCGATGTAGCCGGCGAGCACGTTGCCGAAATTCCCGGTCGGCACGGCGAACGCGAGCGGCTCGCCGACCTCGCGGGCCACCGCGAAGTACGCCTTGAAGTAATACACGATCTGGGCCGCGATACGCGCCCAGTTGATCGAGTTGACCGCCCCGATCCGGCAGGCGGCCTTGAATTCGAGGTCGCCGCCGAGCGCCTTCACGATGTCCTGGCAGTCGTCGAACACGCCCCGGATGGCGATGTTGAAGATGTTGGGCTCGTCGAGCGCGTACATCTGCGCCGCCTGGAACGGGCTCATGCGCCGGTGAGGCGAGAGCATGAACACGCGGATGCGCGCCTTGCCGCGCATCGCGTGCTCGGCCGAGGAGCCGGTGTCTCCCGAAGTCGCTCCCAGGATGTTGAGCGCGCCGCCGCGCCGGGCGAGCACGTACTCGAACAGCTGCCCCAGGAGCTGCATCGCCACGTCCTTGAAGGCGAGCGTGGGGCCGTTGGACAGGCGCAGCAGGTGCAGGCCGGGCTCCAGCGTGCGCACCGGGGTGACCTCCTCGCTGCCGAACACGCGCGCGTTGTAGACCCGCCCGAGCATCGCGCGCAGGTCCTCGGCGGGCAGGTCGTCCGCGTACAGCGAAAGGATCTCGAAGGCGAGCGCCGGGTACGAGAGCGCCCGCAGCGCCGCGAGCCGGTCCTCGTTCAGCGCCGGATAGGTTTCCGGCACGTACAGGCCGCCGTCGGCGGCCAGACCCTCCAGCAGGATGTCGGTGAAACCCTGCGGCGATGCGCCGCCCCGCGTGCTGATGTAGCGCATGCCCCCGCGCCCCGCTCAGCCCAGCGGCTCCAGGCGGATGCGGGTCACGCGCCCCTTGACCACCGGCAGCGACTCGATCCGGGCGATCGCGCCGTCGACCTGTTTCTCCCGCGCCTGGTGGGTGAGCATGATGAGGTCCACCTGGTCCTCACCCTCGCCGGGCTCCTTCTGCAGCATCGCCTCGATCGAGATCGAGCGATCCGCCAGCACCCGCGTGATGTCCGCGAGCACCCCGGGCCGGTCGAGCACCCGCATGCGCAGGTAGTACGCCGTGACGACCTCTTCCATGGGCAGGATGCGGGTGTCGGCGAGCCGCTCGGGCTGGAAAGCGAGGTGCGGCACGCGGTGCTCCGGGTCGGCGGTGTGCAGGCGGGTCACGTCCACCAGGTCGGCGACCACCGCGCTGGCGGTGGGTTCGGCCCCGGCGCCCGCCCCGTAGTAGAGCGTGGCGCCGACCGCGTCGCCCTTGACCAGCACCGCGTTCATCACCCCTTCGACGTTGGCGATCAGGCGCCGCGCCGGGATCAGCGTCGGATGCACGCGCAGCTCGATGCCCTCGGGCGTGCGCCGGGTGATGCCGAGCAGCTTGATGCGGTAGCCGAGCTGCTCGGCGTAGCGGATGTCCAGCTGCGCCAGCCGCGAGATGCCCTCGGTGTAGGCCTTTTCGAACTGCATCGGCACGCCGAAGGCGATGGCCGACATGATGGTGAGCTTGTGCGCGGCGTCGATGCCCTCGATGTCGAAGCCGGGGTCGGCCTCGGCGTAGCCCAGGCGCTGCGCCTCGGCGAGCACCGTCTCGAAGGCGAGCCCCTTGTCGCGCATCTCCGAGAGGATGAAGTTTGAGGTCCCGTTGATGATGCCGGCGATCCACTCGATGCGGTTCGCGGTGAGCCCCTCGCGCAGGGCCTTGATGATGGGGATGCCGCCGGCGACGGCAGCCTCGAACGCCACCATCACGCCCTTTTCCTGGGCGGCGGCGAAGATCTCGTTGCCGTGCGTGGCGAGCAGCGCCTTGTTCGCGCTCACCACGTGCTTGCCCTGCGCGATGGCGGCGAGCATCAGGTCCTTCGCGACGGTGGTGCCGCCGATCAGCTCCACCACGATATCGATCCCCGGATCGCGCACCACATCGTAGGCGTCCCCGGTCACCCGCGCCGAGCCGCCGGCGATGGCGCGCGCCTTGTCGAGGTCCTTGTCGGCCACCGCGGCGATGCGGATCTCGCGGCCCGCGCGGCGCGCGATCTCCCCGGCGTTGCGCGCGAGCACCGTCCACACCCCGCCGCCCACGGTGCCGATACCGAGCAGCCCCACCTCGATTGGTTTCATGCGTTCCCGCCCGTCCTTGAATTCCTGGAAACCCCATCGCCGCGGCACGGGACGCATGCGCGCCGGTCCCGCCCGCCGCGGGCCGCGCGCCTCGCCGGCGGGTGACGGCCCGCCGCCCGCCGCTGCGGTGCGAGCCTAGCTCAGCCCGTCCCTGCGGAACATGTCGCGGATGCCGCGCAGCGCCTGGCGCGAGCGCGCCTCGTTCTCGATGAGCGCGATGCGCACGTGGTCGTCGCCGTGCTCGCCGAAGCCTCCGCCGGGAGACACGGCCACGCGCGCGTCGCGGACCAGCTTGTTGGCGAACTCCAGCGACCCCATGGCTCGGTAGGGCTCGGGGATCTTCGCCCAGATGTACATCGAGGCCTTCGGGTTCTCCACCTTCCAGCCGATCTCGTGCAGGCCCTTCACCAGCACGTCGCGGCGCCTGCGGTACTTCTCGCAGATCTCCTTCACGCAGTCCTGGGGACCTTCCAGGGCGACGATGGAGGCGACCTGCAGCGGCGTGAAGGTGCCGTAGTCGTTGTAGCTCTTGATGCGCGCCAGCGCGTTCACCAGGTCGCGGTTTCCCACCATGAAGCCGATGCGCCAGCCGGCCATGTTGTAGCTCTTGGACATGGTGAAGAATTCGACCGCCACGTCGCGCGCCCCGGGCACTTCCATGATGGAGGGCGCGCGGTAGCCGTCGAACACGATGTCGGCGTAGGCGAGGTCGTGCACCACCCAGATGCCGTAGTGGCGCGCGATGGCGACGATGCGTTCGAAGAAATCCAGCTCCACGCACTGCGCCGTGGGATTGGCCGGGAAGTTCACGATCAGCATCTTCGGCCGCGGGAAGCACTCGCGCACGGCCCGGTCCAGCTCCGCGAAGAAGTCCACGTCCGGGGTCATGCGCACGTGGCGGATGTCCGCCCCGGCGATGATCGGCCCGTAGATGTGGATCGGGTAGCTCGGGTTGGGCACCAGCACGATGTCGCCGCGGTCCAGCGTGGCGAGCGTCAGGTGCGCGATCCCCTCCTTGGAGCCTATGGTGACGATCGCCTCGCTGTCGGGGTCGAGCGCCACGCCGTAGCGCCGCTGATACCAGCCGCAGATCGCCCGCCGCAGCCGCGGAATGCCCTTGGAAACCGAGTAGCCATGGGTATCCGTGCGCTGCGCGGCCTCGACCAGCTTGTCGACGATGTGCGGGGGCGTGGGGCCGTCGGGGTTGCCCATGCTGAAGTCGATGACGTCCTCGCCCGCCCGCCGCGCCGCCATCTTCAACTCGTTGGTGACGTTGAACACGTAAGGCGGGAGCCTCTGGATGCGGGGGAAGTCCCGGGGCACGTCCGGCGCCGAGGTGCCGGTCTGGGAAAGGTCGGTCATGTGTGCGCTCTTCGGACAGCGCCGCCGTGGCCGCGCTGCAGTGCAAAAGATATAATGTTACTCGATAGTTAGAGTGTCCGACAGGGCGCCGCCGCCGCGCGTTTCCCAAATTGAAACTCCATCTCGCCACCCGCAGCACCGCCAATCTGTTCACCGGCTACGGCGAGGACTTCGTCACCGTCAACGAACGGCGCATCGAACGTTCCCTGGTGGTGCTGCCCGATCGGCTGGTGACGGACTGGCGGCCCGCCGGGTTCGAGGCCCTGAACGCGGACCACATCCGCGCGCTCGCCGCACTCGAGCCGGAGGTGATCCTGCTGGGCACGGGAAATCGCCTGCGCTTCCCGCCGCCGGGGATCCTGCGACCCCTGACCGAGGCCGGCATCGGCGTGGAAGTGATGGACGTGCCGGCCGCCTGCCGCACCTACAACATCCTGCTCTCGGAAGGCCGGCGCGTGGCGGCGGCCCTGCTGCTTGGCTGAGGCGCGGGGGGACCCGCACGGCGTGAGCCTCGGACAGGGCTTGTCCAGGGGAGCGCTGCTCGCTCTTGCCCTGTTCTTCACGGCGCTGTGGTTCTCGACCCTCGAATACCGCAAGCTGATCAAGCCCGACGAGGGCCGCTACGCAGAGATCGCGCGGGAGATGGCCGCGACCGGCGACTGGATCACCCCGCGGCTGAACGGCATCAAGTACTTCGAGAAGCCGCCCCTGCAGTACTGGATGACCGCCGCGGCGTTCCGCGCCTTCGGCGAGAACGAGTGGAGCGCGCGCCTGTGGAGCGGGCTGACCGGGTTCCTGGGCGTCGTGGTGGCGGTGCTCGCGGGCGCCCGCCTCTTCGGTCGGACCGCCGGCATCCTCGCCGGCATCGTGCTGGGTTCGAGCCTGTGGTACGTCTTCATCGGCCACATCAACACCCTGGACATGGGGTTCAGCTTCTTCCTGTGCACGGCCCTGGCCGGGTTCCTCCTCGCGCAGCGCGCCGCGCCGCGCTCGGCCGCCGAGCGCGGCTGGATGCTCGCGGCCTGGGCCGGCATGGCGCTCGCGGTGCTGAGCAAAGGGCTCGCCGGCCTGGTGCTGCCGGGTCTCGCACTCGTGGGCTACTGCCTCGTGCAGCGCGACTTCTCGGCGCTTCGCCGCATGCACTTCGCCACCGGCGCACCGCTGGCGCTCGCCATCGCCGCGCCCTGGTTCGTGGCGGTCTCCGTGACGAACCCGGAGTTCCCGCGGTTCTTCTTCGTGCACGAACACTTCACCCGTTTTCTCACCGAGGCGCACGGCCGCTCCGAGCCCGCCTGGTACTTCGTGGCGGTGCTGGCGATCGCCGCGATGCCGTGGACGGCGATGGCCGCCCACGCCTGCGTTCGGGCCTTCCGCGAGCCCCGGCCGCAGGGGTTCGACGCGCGCCGCTTCCTGGTCCTGTGGGCGGGGGCGATCCTCGTGTTCTTCAGCGCCTCGGATTCGAAGCTCCCCTCGTACATACTGCCCGTGCTGCCGGCGCTCGCGCTGCTCGCGGCCGACCTGCTCGCGCGCCCGTTGCCGCGCGCACTCGGCCGGCACCTCGCCGCGGTCGCGGCGCTCACCGCGCTCACCGTGGCGTTCCTGCCGCACCTGGCGGGACTCGCCGGCGGCGAGGCGCCCGATCCGGCCATCGCCACCTACGCGCAGTGGCTGATCGCCGCCGGGTCGCTGCTCGCGCTCGGTTGTCTCGCGGCCCTGTGGCAGAATCGGCGCGGCCGCGCCCTGGGGGCGCTCGCCACGCTGGGTGTCTCCGCCCTGCTGTGCGCGCAGATCGCGCTGCAGGGACACGAGACGCTCGCCCGGTCGAACTCCGCCTACCACATCGCCACGCTAGTCAAGCCCCTGCTCAAGCCCGGCGTTCCCTTCTACAGCGTGAACATGTACGAGCAGACGCTCCCCTTCTACCTGCAGCGCACCCTGACGCTGGTCGAGTACCGCGACGAGATGGGATTCGGCCTCGCGCAAGAGCCCTGGCTTGCGGTGCCCACGCTCGACGAATTCCGGGTACGCTGGCTGCGCGATGCCGAGGCCTTCGCGGTCATGACCCCGCAAGTCCAGGCGTCGCTGCGCGGCACGGAGCTGCCGATGCGGGTCGTGGCGCGTGACGCGCGCCGGGTGATCGTGGCGAGGCCATGAGCGCGGTCAGCTTCGCGCTCATCCTCACCGGCGTGCTGCTCAACGCGGTGGCGCAGTTGCTGCTCAAGGCGGGCACCAATGCCGTGGGCCATTTCGAGTTCACCGCGGCCAACATCGTGCCGGTGGGACTGCGCCTCGCGCTCGAGCCGCACATCGCCGGCGGCGTTGCCTGCTATCTGGTGAGCCTGGTGGTGTGGATCATGGGGCTGTCGCGCGTCGAGGTGAGCGTCGCCTACCCGATGCTGTCCATCGGCTACCTGATCAACGCGGTCGCAGCCTGGTATCTTTTCGGCGAGTCGCTGGGGGCGCTGCGGCTCACCGGCATCGGCTTCATCGTCGTCGGCGTGTTCCTGGTGACGCGCAGCGCCTGAGCCCGGCCATTGCCATCGCTTACCATACGCTCCGTGCACCCCGCTCGACCCGCTCCGGTTCCAGGACGATAAGCTTTCTTCCCCGATGAACTTTCTTCCCCGATGAGCTTTCTTCCCCGATGAGCTTTCTACCCTTCACGCGCCCCTGGATCGACGAAGCCACCATCGCCTCCGTGGCCGAGGTGCTGCGCTCGGGATGGATCGCCTCCGGACCGAAAGTGGAAGCGTTCGAGGCCGCGCTCGCGCACTACTGCGGCGAGCGGCCGGTGCGCAGCTTCAGCTCCGGCACCGCAGCGCTGGAAGTCGCACTGCGGGTCGCGGGCATCGGCCCCGGAGACGAGGTGATCACCACCCCGATCTCCTGGGTCGCCACATCGAACGTCATCCTCCAGGTCGGGGCGAAGCCGGTGTTCGTGGACATCGATCCCCGTACCCGCAACATCGACCTGGACCGCGTGGAAGCCGCCATCACGCCCGCCACGCGCGCCCTGATGCCGGTGTTCCTCGCCGGCCTGCCGGTGGACATGGACCGGCTCTACGACATCGCCCGGCGTCACGCCCTGCGCGTGATCGAGGACGCCGCGCAGGCCTTCGGCAGCCGCCATCGCGGGCGGCGCATCGGCGCCATCGGCGACCTGGTGGCGTTCAGCTTCCAGGCCAACAAGAACGTCACCTGCGCCGAGGGCGGCGCGCTGGTGCTCGCCTCGCAGGCCGAGGCGGCGTTCGCCGAGAAGTGGCGGCTGCAGGGGGTGGTGCGCTCGGGCGAAGACGGCATGGAAGTGGACCTGCCGGGCGGCAAGTCCAACCTCACCGACGTGGCCGCGGCCATCGGGCTGGGGCAGCTCGCGCGCCTGGAGGCGTTCACCGCGCGGCGCGCGCAGCTCGCGCGCCGCTACTTCGAGCGCTTCGAGCGCTCGCTCGAGTGCGAGCTGCCGCCGGAGGACTTCGAGAATTCCAACTGGCACATGTTCCAGGTGGTGCTGCCGCCGCGTGCGACGCGCGCCGCATTCATCGCGGCGATGCGCGCCCAGGGCATCGGGATCGGGGTGCACTACCCGGCGATCCACCGCTTCGAACTCTACCAGCGTCTCGGTTTCCGGGAGGGACAGTTCCCGCAGGCCGAGCGCATCGGCGCGGCGATCGCGACCCTGCCGCTGTTCCCGGCCATGCAGGACGCCGACGTGGACCGGGTCTGCGAGGCCGCGCGCCGGGTGCTCGGCCGATGAGCGCGCCGGGCCGCCCCAGGCGCGAATCCCGGTCGCGAAGCGACCGGACCTTCCCATGAGCACCCGGCCGCGCGTGTCGGTGGTGGTGCCGGTGTACAACGAGGAGCCGGGCCTCGCGGCGCTGTTCGCCCGCCTGTACCCGGCGCTGGATGCGCTGGGCGTTTCCTACGAGGTCCTGTTCGTGGACGACGGCAGCACCGACCGCTCCGCTGCGCTGCTGCGCGAGCAGTTCGGCAGGCGCCCGGACGTGACCCGGGTGATTCTGTTCAACGGCAACTTCGGCCAGCACCTGGCGATCATGGCGGCCTTCGAGCGCAGCCGCGGCGAGCGCGTGGTGACGCTGGACGCCGACCTGCAGAATCCGCCCGAGGACATCGCGCGCCTGCTCGCCAAGATGGACGAGGGCCACGACTACGTCGGTTCGATCCGGCGCATGCGCCGCGACACCGCGTTCCGGCGGCTCGCCTCGCGCGCGATGAACGGGTTGCGCGAGCGCATCACGCGCATCCGCATGACCGACCAGGGCTGCATGCTGCGCGCCTACAGCCGCGAGGTCGTCGAGGCGATCAACGCCTGCCGCGAGATCAACACCTTCATCCCGGCGCTCGCCTTCACGTTCGCGCGCCGCCCGGCGGAGGTCGAGGTGGGTCACGAGGAACGTCACGCGGGCGAATCGAAGTACTCGCTGTACCGCCTGGTGCGGCTCAACTTCGACCTGGTCACCAGCTTCTCCGCGGTGCCGCTGCAGCTGTTCTCGTTCACCGGCATACTCATCTCGATCCTCTCATTCGCCTTCGTGGTAGTGCTCGCGCTGCGCCGCATCCTGGTCGGACCCGAGGCCGAGGGCCTGTTCACGCTGTTCGGGATCGCCTTCTTCCTCATCGGGATCACGCTGCTCGGTATCGGTCTGCTGGGCGAGTACGTGGCGCGCATCTACGAGAACGTGCGCGGGCGGCCGCGCTACGTCGTGAACGCGGTGCTGGAGGCCCCGGAACAGTGGCGCAACGCCGCCTGAGCCGGCCAGCATGACTTCGGCGGTGGTCTTCGCCTACCACGACGTGGGCGTGCGCTGCCTGGCGCTGCTGCTGGAGGCCGGCGTGGCGGTGCCGCTGGTGGTCACGCACCGCGACGACCCCTGCGAACGGGTCTGGTTCGCGAGCGTGGCGCAGCTGTGCGCCCGGCGCGGCCTGGAGGCGATCGCCCCCGAAGACCCGAACCGGGGCGAGGTACCCGAGCGCCTGCAACGGCTGCGGCCCGATTTCCTGTTCTCCTTCTACTACCGCCGCATGCTCGCGCCGCAGATCCTGTCCATGGCGCGGCGCGGCGCCTACAACATGCACGGCTCACTGCTGCCCAGGTACCGTGGCCGCGCGCCGGTCAACTGGGCCGTGCTGCACGGCGAGACCGAGACCGGCGCGACGCTGCACGAGATGGTGGCCAGGCCCGACGCCGGGCGCATCGTCGAGCAGCAGCGCGTACCGATCGGCCCCGACGACACCGCCGGGGACGTGCTGCACCGGGTGGCGCAAGCGTCCGAGGCGGTGCTGCGCCGCGCCCTGCCGAGGCTCATCGACGGCACGGCCGAACTGCGGGAGCAGGACCTCGCGCGCGGGAGTTATTTCGGCGGCCGTCGCCCGCAAGACGGGCGCATCGACTGGCGCGCCCCGGCGCGCGCCGTGCACGACCTGGTGCGGGCGGTAGCCCCGCCCTACCCGGGCGCGTTCAGCGTGCTGCCGGCCGGCGCCCTTCGCGTACTGCGCACCCGCGTCGAGCCCGGACGCGCCGCGCGCGCGGGTGGCCCGGGGCTGTACTTCGAGGGCGGCGCGCTGTTCGCGGACTGCGGCGACGGCGGCGTGCTGCACCTGCTCGAATACGAGACCCCGGGGTTCAGCCTGGAAGCGCTGCTGCCCGCGGGCGGCAAGCTCCCCGCACCCGCCTGAGGTCTTCGGACCCGCGACCCCCGACCAGCCCCGGCGCCGCTCCATCCATTCCACACAGGCAGCCATCGATGAAGAAGATCCTCATCCTCGGCGTGAACGGCTTCATCGGACACCACCTTTCGCGCCGAATTCTCGCGGCCACCGACTGGGAGGTTTTCGGCATGGACATGCAGGCCGAGCGCCTCGCCGAGCTGCTGCCGGAGCGGCGCTTCCACTTCTTCGAGGGCGACATCACCATCAACCGGGAGTGGATCGAATACCACATCCGCAAGTGCGACACCGTGCTGCCGCTGGTGGCGATCGCCACACCCGCGACCTACGTGAAGTCGCCCCTGCGGGTGTTCGAACTGGATTTCGAGGCGAACCTGCCGATCGTGCGCTCCTGCGTGAAGCACGGCAAGCGGCTCATCTTCCCCTCCACCTCGGAGGTCTACGGCATGTGCCCCGACGCGGCCTTCGACCCGGAGTCCTCGCCGCTGGTCTACGGGCCGATCAGCAAGACCCGCTGGATCTACGCCTGCGCCAAGCAGATGATGGACCGCGTCATCTGGGGCTACGGAGCGCAAGCCGGCCTGGACTTCACCCTGTTCCGGCCCTTCAACTGGATCGGCTCGGGCCTGGACAGCATCAATACGCCGAAGGCGGGCAGCTCGCGCGTCATCACCCAGTTCTTCGGCCACATCGTGCGCGGCGAGCCGATCCGGCTGGTGGACGGCGGCCGGCAGAAGCGCGCCTTCACCTACGTGGACGACGGGATCGACGCCCTGCTGAAGATCATGGAGAACCCCCGCGGCGTGGCGAGCGGGCGCATCTACAACATCGGCAATCCGGCGAACAACGTCTCGGTGAAGGACCTCGCCTCGATGATGGTGAAGCTCGCGCTCGCCTATCCGGAGTACCGCGACGCGGCGCGCCGGGTGAAGCTGCTGCGCACCACCGCGCAGCGCTACTACGGCCGGGGCTACCAGGACGTGCAGCACCGGGTGCCGCGGATCACCAACACCATGCGCGACCTCGCCTGGAAGCCCAGGGTCGGGATGCGCGACGCGCTCAGGCTCATCTTCGACGCCTACCGCGGCCACGTCGCCGAAGCGCGCCGCCTGGTGGAGTGAGCGCCGGCGGCGCACGTGACCCCGGGGCGCCGCGGCTCGCGCCGCCTCGCGAACCCCGAATCCGAATGCCCAAGCTCGCACTCAAGGTCGACGCCGACACCTGTCGCGGCACGCGCGAGGGCGGGCCGCGCCTGGCGGAACTGTTCGCGCGGGACGGAGCGCGCGCGAGCGTTCTGTGCAGCCTGGGGCCGGCCCATACCGGGCGCGCG
>JADLDQ010000116.1 GCA_020846575.1 Burkholderiales bacterium | reverse complement strand
ACAGCTTCACCGTCGGGCTCCACAACATCCTCGGCCAGGAGGGCAGGGAGGCGTTCTACGTATTCGATTGCCTGTCGGACCTGCTCGATGCCTGGGCGACCGACAGCATGATCGCCAACTTCTTCCGGGTGACCTGTCCGTACCTGTTCAAGCTGGACACGGTCGCCTACTTCGCTCTCCTGCGAGGCGCGCACTCCTTCGCCACCGTCGACGGCATCCGCAGCACGACCCAGCTGCTGATCGATCTGCACAGCGACGGCGGCACTCGTTACCTGCATCCGCTTAAAGTGTGGCAGCGATCCTCGCCGACGATGTTCCTGCCTCACCGCCACGAGGACGGCCGGTTCACGCCGATCACGGTGAGCTGCGAGGCGACCAGCCTGTTCAACCGCCTGCTGGGCGTCGGCGGCAGCGTCGGGCGCCACCTGGATTCCTGGGAGCGCCTGTTCCTGAGCGCCGCCGATCTGCGCACCGTGCCGCGCGAGGACCCGCAGCGCCAGGCGATGGTCGCGCAACTGTGCCGCCTGCTGCTAGGCCGCGACGAGCGCATCCTCACGCTCGCGCGGCGCTGCCTGGAACTGGACGATTTGCTGAGGGTCAAGGAACGCCTCATCGGCACCGGGTTCGTCGGCGGCAAGGCGGCGGGAATGCTGCTCGCGCGCGGCATACTGCGCTCGGACGCGGCTGGCGGATGGGACGATTTTCTCGAGGAGCACGACTCCTTCCACATCGGCTCCGACCTGTTCCACGCCTACATCGTCCACAACGGATGGTGGCAGCTGTTCATGTGGCAGCGGAGCGAAACCGGCTATTTCAACGGGGCGGCGCAGCTGCGCGATCTCATGCTCCAGGGCGCGTTCCCGGCAGAGATCGTCCGCGAGTTCCAGAAGATGCTGGAGTACTTCGGACAGTACCCCATCATCGTGCGCTCCTCCAGCCTGCTGGAGGACGGCTTTGGCAACGCATTCGCGGGGAAGTACGACAGCTTCTTCTGCGTCAACCAGGGTTCACCCGAGGAACGTCTGGTGCAGTTCGTCGAGGCGGTCAAGCAGGTATACGCCAGCACGCTCAGCGAAGAGGCCCTCCAGTACCGCTTGCAGCGGGGCCTGGCGCGGCAGGAGGAGCAGATGGCCCTCCTGGTGCAGCGCGTCTCGGGCGCCTACCACGGGAACTATTTCTTCCCGGCCTTCGCGGGTGTGGGCATCTCCTACAACACCTTCGTGTGGCGTCACGACATCGATCCAGGCGCGGGCATGCTGCGGCTGGTGCTGGGCCTGGGCACCCGCGCGGTCGACCGGGTCGAAGGCGACTATCCCAGGGTGGTCTCCCTGGACCAGCCCACCCTCGTGCCTCAGTCGGACCCCGAGAACCGGCGCCGCTACACCCAGCACGACGTGGACGTGCTGGACGTGGCCCGCAACGCGTGGCGCACCGTCCCATTGGCGGAGCTGAAAGCCGAGCAGCCGAGCCTGCCGCTCGATCTGTTCGCCGATCGCGACAACGGGAACTGGCTCGTGACTTTCGACCGCCTGCTGACCCGGACCGGTTTCGCGCAGACCATGCGCAGGCTGCTGCGTACGCTCGAGCAGGCCTACGACTACCCGGTGTATGTGGAATTCGCGGCGAGCTACGCGAGCGACGGCCGGCTCTGCCTCAACCTGATCCAGTGCCGGCCGTTGCAGACGCGCGGCGTGCAGTCCGACGCGGTGGAGATCGCGGCGGCCGGCGATGCCGAAACCCTGTTCCGCAGCAAGGGAAGCTTCATGGGCGGCAGCATCGTGCAGCCCGTGTCGCGCGTGGTCGCGGTGGACCCGCAGGCCTACATGGCCCTGAGTCTCTCGGACAAGTACGAGCTTGCCCGACTCGTGGGGCGCCTGAACCGCGCCGTCGTGGCCCGCGACGGCGCGCCCACGCTGCTTATGGGCCCGGGCCGCTGGGGTACCTCGACGCCCCGCCTGGGGGTCCCGGTACGCTTCGCCGAGATCAACGCCATGACCGCGATCGCGGAGGTGTCGTTCTCGGCCGGGGGCCTGCAGCCGGAACTTTCGTTCGGCACGCATTTCTTCCAGGACCTGGTGGAGACGGGCGTGTTCTACGTAGCTCTCAATCCCGAGCAGCCCGGCTGCTTCCTGAACTGGGAGCTGATAAACCAGCAGCCCAACCGGCTGCCGGAACTGCTGCCCGACGACGCCCGCTTCGAGCAGGTGCTGCGGGTGGTCGAGCTGTCGCGGGACTTCCGGCTGCTGGCGGACATCGTGAGCCAGAAGGTGGTGTGCTGTCGCGAAAGCGCGGGTGCAGCGGCCGGCGCTCGCGCCCATTGAGTCGTCGCGCGGTGGTTCGAGCAGCCGATGATGAGCGCCCGCAAGTCCGGTAGATGCCCGGGCGGGTATCCGGACCGCCGAGCGGCCCGCAGAGAGAGGAGTGTACTGCCGCCGCCGGTCAGCGCGGGCTGCGGCGCGAGCGAGGCGTTTTTTTCATAGGGGATGGCGAAATGGCTTTGGCATTGGAAGAGCGGATCGAATCGATCTACCAGCAGGTCAAGGTGCGCAATCCCGGCGAGGACGAATTCCACCAGGCGGTGAAGGAGGTTCTCGAGTCGCTCGGGCCCGTTCTGGTCAAGTATCCCGACTTCGCCGAGCAGAAGATCATCGAGCGCATCTGCGAGCCCGAGCGGCAGATCATCTTT
>JADLDQ010000115.1 GCA_020846575.1 Burkholderiales bacterium | reverse complement strand
GAGATGTGATGCGCTAGAACGAGCCCATCACGTGGCTGCGGCACGTGCCCAATCGGCTGGAAAGCCGCGCCGATACTGGACCCGAGCGCAGCGTCACTACCGGTTGGCACCGGGCAGTGACGCTGCTTACTTGCCGCAGACGAATGGCCGCAGGAGTGCGGACGAGAATTGGCGCAGGCACCGCGGCGGCCGAAGCCGGCGCGGGACGCGCGCACGGATGGGTCGCCGGATCTGACCGCGAGCCGGACGCGTGGACGCGCGATTGCCGCGCCCAGCGCTCAGGCCGCGACAGCGGTGCCGACTGAGAACGGAGGCAAGCCCCGTTCGAGCTTGATGCGCAGGCGAACGGGAAGCCGGTTCGCCGGCACGAGACGAAGTTGCTTACACGGCAGGCGCGCGAAACGACTGCGACCTGCGATCGACAGCTTCGGTGCCCCGAGGGGCCTTACCTGTACCTCCAGGCCTTGCGGCCGCCGGTTCTCAGGAGATCACGCCGGCTTCGGGCGCCCGCTCTCGCGAGCAAGGGCGATGCGTTCACGGGCATCACGCGGGCTGATCGGCTCAGCCAGCCACTACGCTTCGCAATCTAGCGCGCGGATTTCGGCTATGCAAGCACTGTCCCATCTACCGGTGGATCTGCACGCCGATCGCATCCGCGGTTGACCACCGCCGCGCGCGGCTCGCGTGCGTGAGCGGCGCCGCCACGCGCGCGTCCGTGGACAACCGTTCTGCCGGAGAACACGAATTCATCGGCTGACAGCACAACGCCCGCGCAAGGCGGGCGTTGTGACCGTCGACGGAGATCACCATCTGAACTTAATTCAAACCTGACCCCGTTGGTCCTCCCGGCGCCAATGGCGGGCGTTGCTGTGCTCAACCGGGTACTCGTCATCCGGTTTGTCCTTTATCAGCCACTATGAATGCGTCGATCCTCAATTCTCTCAGCAAGTATCTGTTTGAATGGACCCAGGCTGGAAGGGTCCCAACTCTTGCTAAATTCGGCTGGCGGGTGCCCACTCACTCGCACAAAAGCCACAGAGCTTTCGGGCGTCAATTCCTTGATTGCCACATCAATGATTCTGTAGCAACGGTCATCCCCAAGGTAGATTTGATCGACAGCCTCTTCAACACTTACGACTCGGCCTGCCGATCCGGGTGCGTGCAACTCGATGACGAATGAGCGCGGGATTGGCTTCGCAAGCTTTGCCTCTGCGTTCTCCGCAGCCTTCTTCAAGGCCAGTAAGAGTAGTTCACGGAAGTCGCTTTTGGTCATGATCAACGTCCGCTATTCGGAAGAACCACAGGTCGTGTCATCGTACCGTAAACAGTTGGTAGTTGCGGCTGACTAAAGAACACGGACGGACCAGCACCATACTGTCCTGGGTCGTTGAACGGGAAGCCTTGATTAAGAACAGACTGAGGCAACGTCGTGCTGGTGATCACACTTCTTGCGTTTATCGCGCGTTTGCGAATGCTTGCGCTCCGGCGGGAGTCAAAGCGAAGTACTTGCCAGACTCGTTAGGATTGGACCCGTAATTGCCAGTCGCTTGAAGATGGGACAGCTCGATTGGATCGACAACCCGGTATACAGGGACTCGAGGATCATTGCTTGTGCTCGAAGCCGTACCAGTCTGAACGCCAGACTGTGTTTGAGGCGTATCCCCCGACATCAGACCACCTGAGCGATCACCTTGGCCTGATTGGTTCAAGAGTTGCTGACCAGGATCGTTACTCCTCCCTCCCATCTGATTGAGCGATTGATTGCCCGGAGCTGGCACCAACCACCGACCCCACGTCGGGTTGAAGGGAAATGCCTGCGCGACCTGGATTGGTCCGTCCTCCGTGCTCCCCAGTGCGGAAGCACAGGCATCGCACATCGTGGCCAGCTCATCGAGCTGCGCAATCCGCGCCTTCAGTCCGAGGGGATCCGTGAAGTTGACCGGATTATTCCCCACGTAGGCATACGCATTGATCCCCCCCACGATGCCGATCGGATCCCTCTGCGTGAACCTCCCGATCCCAGGCTCGTAGTACCTCGCCCGGTAATACACGAGCCCCGTCGCATCCGGCTCCCTTCCCGTGTACCCGTACTGCGCCACCGTCCCCGAACCCGACAGCCGATTCCCCCAGGCATCAAAGCGCTGGTAGGCGAGCACCGAGCCGCTCGTACCGCTCGTGGCCACCACGCTCCCCAGCGCATCCCGGTGGTAGTAGGCCACGCTCGCCGCCGGTGAATGGGTCGTCCCGGTCAGGCGCGCGAGCGGCATGTCGGTTCCCGGCCCGTGCGCATAGATCGCCTGCGGTGAGCCCCAGCCCGAGGCGTACTCCCCGTGCAGGTTGTCCCCGTCGTACAGGTAGTTGGTGACCGTGCCGCCCACCGTCTTCTGCATCCGCCGGCCCTGAAAGTCATAGGCGTAGGCCTCCGTGGAGACCCCCGGGGCGCTTGCGCTACTCATCTGGTCCAGCGCGTTGTAGCTGAGCGTGGTGACGTTGGTGCCGCTGCAGTCGCTCGTGCTCACCGTGACGGTGCCGTCGCTGCAGCGCTTGGTGAGGTTGCCGTTGGCGTCGTACACGTAGCCCGCCACCAGCACCGTGTCGCTGCTGTTCTTCACGTTCACGAGCTGGTTGGCCGCGTCGTGGTGGTAGTTCGCCAGCACACTGCCGCCCACGCTTCGGGTCAGGCGGTTCCCCAGCCAGTCATAGGCGTAATGCTCGGCTTGCGCCGAGGTGCCGTTGGTCACGTCGGTGAGCCGCCCCAGGCCGTCGTAGCCGTAGTCGTACTGGATCAAGGAGCTATTCAAGGTCTCCTTGTGCTGGCTGCGCTCACCGAACCCCGTGTACAGGTACTCGTGCAGGCTCACCGCCGCAGCGCTGGCGCTCGCGTTTTCCACCTTGGCGAGGGTGCCGTCCGCGTTCCAGGTGTAGCGCGTACTCGGGCCCGCGGCGATCCAGCGCTGCGCCAGGCGCCCGCCTGCATCCCAGCCGAACGCCGCGTAGTTCCCGTTGGGCGCCCACAAGCCTTTCAACCGCCCCACCGCATCGTAGTCATAGATGGTCTGGTTTCCATCGCTGTCGGACTTCGAGCTGAGCCGCCCGCCCGCGGACCAGGTGTAGGAAAGCGTCTTGCCCCCGCGCGAATCGAAGACCGACGACAGGCGGTGCGCGACATCGTAGCTGAAGCTCTGCGAGTAGTCCGGGGCGCTGCTCGACACATAGCTCGGCTGGCCCAGGCGCTTGCGTGTGTAGGCGAGATTGCCCGCCGCGCTCTGGCGCGAGGCGAGCTGCCCCCCGTAGCCCCAGCCGAAGGTGGTGGTCTGGTTCTTCGGGTCCGTGACGCCGGTGAGGTTGTCGTTCGTGTCGTAGGTGTAGGTCCAGGTGCGCGACAGCGCGTCGGTCTGGGTGAGTTTTCTGCCGAAATCGTCGTAGCCGTAGCTGAGCTGCGTGGCCACCGAGTCGTTCGCCGGGTTGCCCGCATCGTTGGTGCTGCCGGCCTTGACCTCGGTCAGGTAGCCCAGTGGGTTGTAGATGAACTTGGTGACCGGCCGCCCGCTGCCCGAGCCGCCCACCACCGGCCCTACCACCCGCACCGGGCGGTTCAGCTCGTCGTAATCGGTGAGGGTCACGCGCGCTTGGCGCGCGGACTCGCTCGCCGCAGCCGAGAGCGAGCTGAGCGAGGTGAGGTTGCCCCCGGCGTCGTAGTCGTACTCCACCGCCCGGCCCAGGTTCGTACCCACCCCCGGCTGCGTCACGCGCTTCAGGCGCCGCTCGCGGCTGGAGTCGTGATAGGTGTAGCTCAGCGTGGCCCCGTTCGGATCGGTGAGCGAGTGCGGGCGGCCTTCCAGGTCCAGGCTGCGGGTCACCGCGTTGCCTTCCTCGTCGTAGGCGCGGAGGAGAAAGTTGTTCTCGTCGTAGTCAAAGCGCGTGGTGTAGCCGTCCGGGCTGGCGGCCGAGGCGAGGTTGCCGGAGGGGTCGTAGCTTATGCGCGTGGCGTAGCCGCCCGCGTCCACGCGCATCACCTGGCGGTCTGCCTCGTCGTAGCCAAAGGAGAGCGTGTCGGCGAGCGTGGTGCCGATCGCCAGGGCGTTGCCGGCCGGGTTGCCGTTGGCGTCGTAGAAGAGGTCGCGCGTCTGGCCCACCGAGTCGGTGCCCTGCACCACGCGGTCCAACAGGTCGTAGGCGTAGTACACCGCGTACCAGTTGGCGTTGATCCCCTGCGTCATGCGCCCTACGCTGTCGTAGGTAAGTGCTCGCCTGCGCGCTCGCCGCGCGCGCCGAGGCGATCGTCTCGGGTGATCTCGACCTGCACGACCTGGGTAGCTACCAGGGCATCCCCGACCTCAGCCCTGTGCAGTGCCTGCAGAAACCCCGGCTCTGAAAGCAACGACGCCCACGCGGCATGGCGAGCATCAGTGCTTACTGAAGTCCCCGATGATTCGATATATTTTGCCGAATTCATCGTCAGTCAGAGGTACAAGAGTTTGAAAGAACCGTCGTTCTGCCAGTTCGCCGAATGCACGTTGCATGTTGTCAAGCGTTACCTCTGACACCACAACCATGCCGGCTTCTGCTATACATGCGCGCCCCTCAGCTACCGCCTGCTCCACGTCTTGACGAAGTCTAGTGGTATCGACGAAATGCAGAGCAAACCTTCTTCCGTCCTCGAATTCAGCGAAGACCGCCGCGTACCATCCCTTCAGTTTCACTTCTTGGGCATCTTGT
>JADLDQ010000114.1 GCA_020846575.1 Burkholderiales bacterium | reverse complement strand
GCCCTGATCGACAAAGGCTTCGCCGCGCGTGAGCATGAAGTACACCATCCGCGCAAGCTTGTGCGCGGTGGCGGTGTTGGCCCGCGGCTTGTCCATGCGCGCGCATAGCCGGCGATAGAACGCGCCGAGCGCCGAGTCGCTGCGCGAGAGGCACATGGCGGCCATCCGAAACGCCTGGCGCGCACGATTGGCCGAGCGCTTGGTTCTTGCCGAGAGCACCTTGCCACCGCTGATCTTGGTCGACGGGCATAGCCCCAGCCATGAGCAGAAGTGCTTAACGTTGGCAAACCGACTCAGGTCTGGGCCGATTTCGCTCAAGATCTTCATCACCGAATCCAGGCCCAAGCCGTTGATCCGGGTCAGGTCCACCCCCGCCCAATTTGCCAGCGTCTGGCGCGAATCGAACTCGGCGTGTGCCTTGGTGCCCTTGCGCGGCTCCTTGCCAAGGTCGATCTCGGCGTCGGCTTGCTCACCGAGCAGCGCTTGCAGCTTTCGGTCGCACTCACCCAGATGCTTTGCGATGTCGTCGTACATCCCCAACGCCTGCCCCAGCACGAACAGGTGCTCCTCGCGCCAGTTTCCCGTGAGCGCACCCACGATCTCGTCTTCGCTCGCACGGATGCGCCGATGCCGGTGGCGCGCCAGCACCCGAGGGTCGCGCTCGCCGGCCACGATGTCGCGGATGATCGCCTGCCCGGTCTGACCCATCACGTCGCTGATCGCCTCGGTGAGCTGGATGTTCATCTGCACCAGCGCCTTCTGCATGCGCTGCACCCAGCTCGCCTGCTGCGTGAGCAGCACCTCGCGCTGGCGCGCCACTGCTCGGATCGCGCACACCTCGGCCGAGGGCCGAAACGCCGCGCGCAGCAGCCCGTGGCTCATCAGCTTCTGCAGCCACTGGCAGTCGGCCACGTCGCTCTTGCGCCCCGGCACGTACTTGATCTGCCGCGCATCGACCAGCCACACTCTTAACCCGCGGCTCTCGAGCACTTCGTACACCGGAATCCAGTACACCCCCGTGGACTCCAATGCCACCACCTCCACCCCGCACTCAAGCAGCCAGTCGGCCAACCCATGCAGATCCGCGGTCATCGTCCCGACCTCGCGCACTGGCGCATCGGTCCTGTGCGGGGGTACCGCCACCCAGTGGCTCGAAGCCCCCACGTCGATCCCAGCCGCGTTCGGAAACACCTCGTCGTCTCGCTTGCGCACCGCCATCTTCTCCTCCATCATCGTTGACGAACGGCGGCGCCATGGGAAACGTCGAAATCGACTCCATCTCTCAAACGGGATGCGCATCGCTGCGCTCACCAGTGTCACCGACGAATCCCGGACCATGCTCAGAGACGGGCTCGCACCAAGGCGTCGGCTAACGCCGCGCGCTCGCACCAATGACATGTCGGTCATCTCGGCGCCGCCGTTCACCTTGTAGCGTATCTTCGTTTCTTCCGGTACACCGGGTTCGCCCGCGAACCTGAAATGCTCAGAAGTCGTATGCCACCTCGTGGTAGCGCGGCAGCGGCAGCTCGATCTCGAACGCCTCCCTGGCGAACAGGTCCTGGAGCGGCATGCGCCGGCGTGTCATTCCCTGCTCGAAGACGAACTGCGCGAGCAGTTCGTAGTTCTTCCGGTTGATCTCCGAGAGGCCGTACTCCCAGGGATCCCGGCCGAGGAGGAAGCGCTCGTTCTCCCAGTGGCTGCGCCACCAGGCGAGCGGCACGATGCGCGGGTTGGCCACGCGCTGGAAGGCGAGCTGCTTCGCCTCCTCGAAGGCGCGGGTGAGGCTTCCCACCACCCAGGGGTAGCGGGCCACGATCTCCATCGGCACGGTGGTGATGTGCATGATGGGGAAGATGCCGGTGCGCCGGTAGTAGTCGCGCTCCACCTCTTCGTAGTTCTCCCACAGGTGAGCGACGCGCGGATCGCGCTCGGCGACCTCGCGCATCACTCCCGGCGCCATGATCGCATCCAGCTCGCCCGCGAGCAGCATTTGCTCCACGTCGCCGCCCCTGGGAAGCAACTCGATCTTCAGGTCCGCCGGCGCTTCGATGGCCGGCACGTCCTCGCGCCGCTCCACCACGTAGGTGAGCGAGCGGTGCGGCACGCCGAAATCGTGCTCCAGGTGACCGCGCATCCAGTAGTGCGCCGCCGGCCCGTAGGAGTTCATGCCGATGCGCCGGCCGGCGAGGTCCGCCGGCTTCGCTATCCCGGCCGACTTGTTGATGAAGATGAAGCCGTGGCGGAAGCGCCGGTGCAGGAACACCGGGATGCCGATGATGTCGCGCAGGCCCTGGTCCTTGACGACGCAGTACTGCCCGCCGTTGAACTCGTTGATGTCGCAGCCCGCGCCCACCGCGACCTTGGTGTGGATGTCGCGGCTGCCGGGATAGCCGCCGATCACCAGATCGATGCCCTCGGGCTTGACGGTGCCGTCCTTCAGCGCGCGCACGATCTCGTAGTCGCCGGTCAGCATCGACAGGCGCAGCTTTCCCGGGGATCGCCCGCGAGGCTTGCGCACAGCGGACTCTGGCCGTGCCGGTGCGCGCTTCGCCCTGGTCGCGGCCGCAGCCTTCGCGGCCCCTCGATTCGCGACCGCCATCCTCGCGCTGACCTTCCTCGCGCTGACCTTCCTCGCGCTGGCTTTCCTCGCGCCGGCCCTGCTCGGGGCCGTCCGTGCCGCCGCCGCCTTCTTCGCCAATACCCCCCTGGTCGCGCCTCGCTTCGTCTCGCTCGCCATCTCCCGCCCCCCCCCT
>JADLDQ010000113.1 GCA_020846575.1 Burkholderiales bacterium | reverse complement strand
TTCCAGCATTCGTGAACCGCGTCGGCGACCTCGCGCGGGCTGAAGGGCAGAGCCGGATTCGCCTCCTTGCCGTGAAAGTTGCTGGTCGGTGCGACCGTTACGATCAGTTTGTCCATGGTGCGACCTCATACCGCCTGGCGGCGAAAGAACCGGGCCCGATCATGCGCGCCTGCGCGCGATGCGCGCTCGCGCGCAGGCGCGATGCGCGCTCGCGCGCCTCACTTCGCGAATTCGTCGGTGTAGAGCCCCTTGAAATCCCTGAGCATGAGCTTGGGTTCGAGCAGGCCCGCGTCGAGGCTGAACTTCTGCGCATTGATGAAGCCCGGGTCCGTGATCCTCAAGTCCGCCGTATGCGCCTTGCGCACCATCTCCCAGGCGGCGGCGAGCAGCTTGGGGTCCAGGCGCGGGAAGCGCTTCTTCAGGACCTCGAGCGTGTCGCCGGGCCGCTCCTGGATGAACTGCGCAGCCCCCTTGAAGGCGCGGGCCATGCGCACGCACTTGTCGCGCTCGCTGCGGCACACCTCGGGCCGGGTATAGAGCACCAGGTAGGAAAACGGCAGGTACTCGGGCAGGTCGCCGGCGATGCCGCTCGCCAGCATGATGGCGTCGCCCTCCACCACCGCCTGCGTGGTGAAGGGCAGCGAGGTGGCGAAGCCGTCGACGGCCTTCTTGCGCAGCGCCGGGAGCATGGCCGGGGGATCCATGGGCGCGATGCGCATGTCCTTGTCCGGGTCGAGCCCCGCCTTGTTCGCGACCAGCCGCTGCATGGCGTGCACGATGCTGCCCACGCCCTGGATGGCGACGGTCTTGCCCTTGAGCGCCTTGGCCCGCTCGATGAACGGCGAGGCGCCGGTGATCCCCGCCGCGGCTGCGACGTCCCTGCGCAGCACCAGTTCCACCAGCGGCCGGTCCACCATGTTGGCGATGGCGAACATGCGCTGGCCCTGCGCCGCGGCGCGCAGGAACGTGGCCGCGGTGCCGGTGCTGAAGTCGGCGCTGCCGGCGATCACGGCGTTGTTCGAGTTGACCCCGACGAGGTTGCGCAGTTCGACCTTGAGACCTTCCTTGGCGAAAAAGCCGGCGTCCTGGGCAACGAAGATCGCGCTGAAGGTGAGCGTCTGGGCGGGGACGGCGAACACGATGTTGATATCGGCCGACCGCGCCGGCTGCGGGGTGCACACGAGGGCTGCGGTCAGGACTGCAGCGGCGGACTTCCAGGCGGACGCCATACCTTCCTCCTTGCACGCGGGCGGGTTTGGATCGGGTTGAATTTTCTGCGCGGGGCACTGACAATTGCCCGGCACTGTAATCCAGGCGTTGTACCGGGGCAAGCGCGGCACGCCGCGAGGAGGAGGCATGGCGAGGCGAAGCGAAGTCGAAACCGGCGGCGCCGTTCCCGCGCCCGCGGCCCAGCGGCGCTCGCAGCGCCTGGACCAGGCCCTGGAGCTGGTGTTCCTGCTCGCGCTCTGGCAGGTGCTGAGCTTGTGGCTGGGCACCTACTGGATCAGCTCGCCGCTCGCCACGCTCGCGGGCTTGTTCCGCGGCCTGGCGAGCGGCGAGCTGCTGCTGCACGCGTCCTACACCGCCGGCGAGGCGGCGATCGGCTTCCTGGTGGGCGGCATCCCGGCAGCGGCGCTGCCGTTCGCGCTGCGCCGCATGCCGGTCATGACCGCCATCCTCGACCCCTTCATGGTGGGCGGCTACGGCGCGCCCAAGCTCGCGCTCGCGCCGCTGTTCATCCTGTGGTTCGGCATCGGCATCGAATCGAAGGTCGCGCTGGTCGGGGTCACCGTGTTCTTCATCGTGTACTTCTCGACCCTTTCCGGCATTCGCGCCCTGGACACGCGCCTGGTGCAGATGGCGCAGGTGATGGACGCGAACGAGCACGCCGTGGCGCGCCACATCGTGTTCCCGGGCGCGGTGCCCTACATCTTCACCGGCCTTCGCATCGCCATGCCCTATTCCATCGGCGGGGCGGTGATCGCCGAGCTGATTTCGGCCAACCGCGGCCTGGGCTACCTGGTGCAGCTGCGCGCGATGAACTACGACACCACCGGCATCTTCGTCGCGCTGGCGGCGACGACCTGCATCGTCTTCCTCGGCAACTGGCTGGTCAACGCGCTGGAGCGCTTCCTGCTGCGCTGGCGGCCGCCCGCGGACGCGATGCTGCAGGCGGACGCCTGAGCCATGGCCGCCGGAGCTATCCTGGAGATCCGCGGCCTCGCCAAGCGCTTCCGGGCGCGCGCGCCCGGCGCGGAATCGCCCTGGATCATCCGCGACCTGAGTTTCTCGGTCCGCGAGGGCGAACTGCTCACCATCGTCGGGCCTTCCGGCGCGGGCAAGACGACGCTGCTGAACATGATCGCGCAGACCGACACGGCGAGCGGCGGGGAGGTGCGCTTTCGCGCGCAAGTCGCGCCGCTCGGCGACGCGAAGGCGCTGCGGCCGGGGCTTTCGCGGCAGATCGGCTACATCACGCAGGACGACAACCTGCTGCCCTGGCGCACCTGCCTGGGGAACGTGCTCTTCCCGCTGGAGGTGCAGGGGCGGCTGGACGGGCAGACGCGCGCGCGCGCGCAATCCCTGGTCGAGGCGGTCGGGCTGGCGGGATTCGAGAACCACTATCCGCACGAACTCTCCGGGGGCATGCGCAAGCGCACCTCGCTGATCCGCACGCTGGTCTACGACCCGCCGGTGATCCTCATGGACGAGCCCTTCGGCGCCGTCGACGCCCAGACGCGGGCGCTCCTCCAGGCGGACCTGCTGCGGCTCTGGGGCGAGGGGCGCAAGACCATCGTGTTCGTCACCCACGACATCGCCGAGGCCATCGCTCTGGGCGACCGCACGCTGGTGCTGTCGCGCGCGCCCGCCTCGGTGAAGAGCGAACACCTCATCTCGATCCCGCGGCCGCGCGACATCGGCGGCATCCTGACCCGGCCGGAGTTCGTGACCCTGTACCAGGCGATCCGCGCGGAGGTCGCATGAGCGCACTCGAGCAGGCGAGCCTGGTGGAGAGCGCGCCCGGAATGAACCGGCGCCGCTTGCTCGTGATGGCCGGGCGCATCGGCCTGGCGGCGCTGCTGGTGCTCGCCTGGCAGGTCGCCGCGGACACGGCCGGCGATCTGTATTTCCCGCAGCCCCTGGCGGTGGCGCGGCGCATCGCCGAGGACACGGCCTCGGGGGCCCTGCCCTGGAATACCTACGTGACACTGCGCCTTTCGGTGATCGGGTTCCTGCTCGGCTGCGCCGCCGGGATCCTGGTGCCGTTCCTGTTGCGTCTGTCGCCGCGCCTCACCGGCGCGGTCGAGCCCTACATCATGGCTTCCGTGGGCGTGCCCAAGTACGCCCTGATCCCGCTTTTCATCCTCTGGTTCGGCATCGACGATGCGCCCAAGCTGTGGCTGATCGGGCTGCTGGTCTTCTACGTCGTCTTCATCGCGGTGTTCGCCGGCATCCGCAACGTGGACGCGCGCCTGGTCACCATGGCGCGGGTGCTCGGGGCGAGCGAGTCGGTGATCTCCCGCCGGGTCATCTGGAAATCGCTCACGCCGTTCTTCTTCGCCGCGCTCAAGATCGCGCTGCCGCGCGCGGTGAGCGCCGCGATCATCGGCGAGTTCCTGGTCGGCAACGCGGGCCTCGGGTTCGTCATCGAGAACTCGCGCCAGCAGGTCGATTCCACCGGCGTGTTCACCGGGATCCTGGTCGCGACCGCGCTGGTGCTGGCGATCAACGCGGTGCTGGAGCGCGCCGACCGGCGCGTGAACGCCTGGCGGCCGGTGGACCGGCACATGGAGATCTGAGAAGGCACACGCGCCCCTGTCGCGGGACGCACGCTTCCCCTGTCGCGGGACGCACGCTTCCCTTGCCGCGCGAAGCACGCGCCCGGGCGGCGCAGACCCGCGCCGGCGCGGCACGGGCACCCGCCGGCCCCGGCGCAAGGCGGTGAGCGCGCTACCGGGCGTGATCCGGCGGCGCTGCCGCAGCGCCGGGATCCGCGCCATCTGCGGCGGTGCCGGCACCGCGGGCGGCGGCGCCGGCACCGCGCAGTTGCGCGGCGATGCGCTCGCGCAGGCTCGCCTTGGAGACCTTGCCCATCGCCGTCAGCGGCAGCGCCTGCACCACCTCCAGCCGTTCCGGGAGCTTGAAGCGCGCGATTCTCCTGGCCGCGAGGAACGCGTTGAGCGCCTCCAGCGTCAGCGTCGCCCCGGCGCGCAGCACGACGAAGGCGCAGCAGCGCTCGCCCATCTCCGGGTCGGGCATCGCCACCACGGCGCTCATGCGCACGTCCTCGTGCGCGAGGATCAGGTTCTCGATCTCCTCGGCGCCGATCTTCTCGCCGCCACGGTTGATGATGTCCTTGTTGCGCCCTTCGACGGTGAAGTTGCCGCCGCGGTCGCGGCGCACCAGATCGCCGGTGCGGTAGTACCCGTCCGCCGTGAATGCGCGGCCGTTGTGCTCGGCCGCACGGTAGTAGCCGCGGATGGTGTAGGGACCGCGGGTGAGCAGCTCGCCGATCCCGCCCTCGGGTACCTCGGCCCCGGCCTCGTCCACGATGCGCACCTCGTCCAGCGCCGAGACCGGACGACCCTGGGTGTGGCGCCGCACCTCCAGCGGGTCCTCGGGCCGGCTGAGGTTGGTCAGGCCCTCGGCCATGCCGTAGACCTGCAGCGGCTCGACCCGGGGCAGCACGCGGCACAGCCGGTCGAACAGTTCGGGCAGCATGCGCTGCCCGCCGACGCACACCTGGCGCAGCGAACCGAGCTCGCCGCATCCGCTCTCGTGCGCCTCCAACACGCGCATCAGCAGCGCCGGGGTGGCCGGCAGAAACGTCGCCCGGTGCCGGTCGATGGCGCCGATCACCTCCTCGGCGGCGGTGCTCGCCGACAGCGCCACGCGGCCCCCGGCCGTCATCACCGCGACCAGACCGGGCGCCCCCAGGGCGAAGTTGTGCGCGGCGGGCAGCGCGGCGAGGTACACGGTTTGCGCGTCCCAGTGCAGCGCGCGGGCGCACTGCCGGGCGTTGTACAGGTAATCGGCGTGGGTCCGCGGAATCAGCTTGGGCACGCCGGTGGTGCCGCCCGAGAGCAGCATGAACGCCACGTCGCAGGGATCGACGCGCGCGAGGGGTCGCTCCGCGGGCGCGTCCTCCAGCGGCGCGCGCAGCCAGGCGCCCAGATCGGTGATGCCTTCCTGCCGCGCCTCGCCGCCCGCGATCAGGTAGCGCAGGCCCGGAGTGTCCGATTGCAGCTCGCGCGCCCTCGCAACGTAGTCGCGGTCACGGTAGCCGGTCGGGAACAGGTAGCCGCGGGCGCCCGTGAGCCCGGCGAAGGCCCGCAGTTCGGCCTGCCCGTGCGCGGGCAGGCACAGCACCGGCACCACCCCGATTCGCAACAGCGCGAAGAACGCCACCACGAACTCGATCGAGTTGGGCAGCTGCAGGAGCACGATGTCGCGCGGCCGCAGGCCCAGGCCGTGAAACCGTGCGGCCACGTGCATCGTGCGGCGGCTCGTCTGGGCATAACCGAGGCATTCGGCGCCACAGGCGAGAAAAGTCCGCGCGGGGGCCTGGCGCGCCATCCGGTCCAGCGCAGCGGGCAGAGTCTCGCCCGCCCAGACACCGCTTTCCAGGTACGCGCGCTCGAGCGGCTGCGGCCATGGTACGCACCCGGCAAGCACGATCGCCTTCTCCCGTGAGAATCCGCGCCGCTCGCGCCGCGGCTCAGCCGGCCTCGCCCTGAGCGTCCCGGGCACGCATCAGGGCGAGCAGGATGTTCTGCGGCGAAAGCGGCAGCCGGTTCATCGGCAGCCCGGTCGCGTCGCGGATCGCGTAGGCGAGCGCCGCCACCACGCCGGTGCCCGCGCCCTGCCCCGCCTCCTTGGCGCCGAACGGACCCTCGGGATCCTCGGTGACGATGTTGTAGTGATGGAAGTTGCCGAGCTTCGGCAGGTCGGTGGCGAGCGGCATCTTGTAGTCGCGCAGCGACGGGTTCATGACCTGGCCCTGGACGCGCACCAGGTTCTCGAACAGCGCGTGCCCGATGGACATCACGGCCGCCCCGATCACCTGGCCCCGGACCGCCAGGGGATTGATGGGGAAGCCGCTGTCGTCGGCGCCCCAGAAGCCGAGCAGGGTCACCCTGCCCGTCTCCGGCTCCACCTCGACCTCGGCCACGCACGCCGAGGGGTTGTAGGCCGGCGAGAGGTTTCCGTAGCCGGTCCGGAAGTCGATCTTCTCGTCGCCGGCCGCGTATACGCCGCGGCCGGTCACCATCTGCCCGAGCTGGAAGGCGCCCCAGCGCACCGCCTCCTTGAGCCCCATGCGCAGCTTCGGGTTGCTGCGGCTGAAGATCTCGTGCCTGCGAAACGCGAGGTCCGCCGCATCGACGCCGAGCTTGTCCGCCGCGATCCGGGCGAGCTGGGCGCGCGCCTCTTGCGCCGCGCGCTTGACCGCGTTGCCGGTGAACAGCGTCACCCGCGAGCCGAATGTGCCCGGGTCCACCGGCGTGGACTCGGTATCGACCCGGGTGCAGCGGATGTCGTCCACGCCCACCCCGAGCACCTCCGCCGCGATCATCGCCATGGCCGTCTCCACGCCCTGGCCCACGTCGGTGGAGCCGGTGCTGAGGTACACGGTGCCGTCCTCCTGCACGCGGATCTCCGCCACCGAAGCGCTGTGGCCCATCAGGCGCGCGCCGGACAGGTGCGCGCCGCAGCCCAGCCCGATGCCGCGGAACGCCGGCAGGCTGCCGCGCTTGGCGCGCCAGCCGGAGGCCTCGACCACCTTCTCGATGCACTCGCGGAAGGCGAACGTCCCCACGCGAAAACCGTTCGGCGTGACCTCGCCCGGCTGGACCGCGTTGCGCAGCCGCAGCGCCACGGGGTCGATCGCGAGGTCCTCGGCGATGCGCTCCAGCTGCGACTCCCGCGCGTAGCAGATCTGCACCACGGTGTGGCCGCGCAATGCCCCGCAGAAGCCGTTGTTGGTGTAGATGCGCTGCGCCTGGTAGCGCATGTTCGGCACCCGGTAGGGCAGGTTGATCATCGCCCCGGCGAGGAAGATGCTGAAGCCGCCGATGCTCGAGTAGGCGCCGCCGTTGGCGAGCAGATAGCAGTCCTGGGCGAGTATGCGGCCCTCGCGGTCGGTGCCGGTGCGCAGGCGTATCCTCATCGGGTGGCGCATGTGGCCGATGGTCAGCACCTCGTCCATGGTGTGAACGAACTTCACCGGGCGGCCGGTGCGCCGCGACAGCACCACCGCGCAGAAGTCCATCGGCATGGCTTCCTGCTTGCCGCCGGAGAAGCCGCCGCCGACGTAGGTCTGCACCACGCGCACGTCGCCCAGCGCCATGCCCAGTCCCATCGCGAGTTGCCGCCACACCACGTAGGGACTCATCTTGCAGGCCCACAGCGTCGCCTTGCCGGGCTGCTCCCAGAGCCCGACGCAGGCGTGGGGCTCCAGCATGCCCTGCTTCACGGGCTGCGTCTCGAACAGGTCCTCGCGCACGTGCGCGGCCAAACGCAATGCCGCGTCGACGTCGCCGAAGTGGTAGGCGGAGCGCGCCGACACGTTGCCCGGCGAGGCCCCGTGCAGCTGGGGCGCACCGGGCTGCAGCGCCTCGTCCATGTCGAAGACCGCCGGCAGCGGCTCGTACTCGACCTCGATGCGCTCCAGCGCCTCCTCGGCCGTATCCTCGTCGACCGCGGCGACCGCGGCGACCTCCTCGCCGATGTAGCGGACCTTGTCCAGCGCGAGCGGCAGATAGTCGCGCGTCTGCGGCAGGTTGCCGTAATGGATCCCCGGAAAGTCGCGCCCCGTGACCACCGCGCGCACGCCCGGCAGTGCCAGCGCCCTGGCCGCGTCGATGTTCAGGATGCGCGCGTGCGGGTGCGGGCTCCGGAGCAGCTTGCCGTGCAGCATGCCCGGCATCGCGATGTCGTCGGCGTACTGCGCGCGCCCGCTCGCCTTGTGCAGGCCGTCCTTCTTGGGCATCGGCCGCCCGATGACGTCGTAGTCTCCGTAGCGTTCCTCACTCATGCGCGCGCTCCGCGCATCCCGCCAGTTTCGCGGCGGCGTCCTGGATGGCCTCCACGATCTGCACGTAGCCGGTACAGCGGCACAGGTGCCCTACCAGCGCCTCGCGGATCGCGTCCTCGTCCGGCAGCGGGTTGTCCTGCAGCAGGGCACGGGTCGCCATCACCATGCCCGGCGTGCAGAAACCGCACTGGACCGCGCCCTTGTCCACGAAGGAACGCTGGATCGCATCGAGGGCCGCGTCGCCCTGCGCCGGGCCCTCGATGGTGCGCACGTCTCGACCCAGGGCTTCGAGCGCCAGGTACATGCAGGCGTTGACCGCGTTTCCGTCCACCAGCACGGTACAGGCACCGCACTGCCCTTCGCCGCAGGAGCGCTTGGTCCCGGTCAGCGCGAGTTCCTCGCGCAGCACCTCCAGCAGCGTGCGCCAGGGACGGATGCTCAACGAGTGCCGGACGCCGTTGACCTGCAGTGAGATCTCGACCCGGTCCGTCATGCCAGCGCTCCCGTGCTCGCAGCCGCCTTCTCCCAGGCGCGCTTGATCGCACGCCGCGTGAGGTTCCTGATCAGCGCCTCGCGGTACGCGCGCGCGGCGCGCCAGGAGCCGCGCGGGCTGGCCTCGGCGCAGGCCGACTCGGCCGCTGCCTCCAGCACCGCCGCGCTGCACGGCTGCCCGGCGAGGACCGTCTCGGCGCCGCGCGCGCGGAACACCGTGGGCGCGGCGTTCGCCAGGGCGATGTGAGCGCTCGCGAAGACCCCGCGCGCGGCGTCCCAGACCACGCGCGCCGCGACGCCGACCACCGTCATGTCCATGGAGTGGCGGTCGTGGAACTTCAGGTAGGCGCCGCCCGAGCCGTTCGCAGGCGCGGGCACACGGATTTCCGCGAGCACCTCCTCGTCGCTTGCCACGCTGCGGCCGAACTCCGGGAAGAACGCCTCCAGCGGCACCCAGCGCTCGCCGGCGGCGCTCGCCAGGCGAACCCGGGCGTCGAGCGCCATCAGGGGCGGCGCCAGATCCGAGCAGGGAAGCGCGCCGGCGATGTTGCCGCCGACCG
>JADLDQ010000112.1 GCA_020846575.1 Burkholderiales bacterium | reverse complement strand
TCGTTCAGGTTCCAGCCGAAGCCGTTGCTCGGCCCGTAGAGCTTCACCATGGCCGGCGGCGCGGCGGCCGGCACCGAGTGGCAGGTGAGGCACGCCGCATCCTTGATCTGGAACGGGCGCGCGAGGTAGAGCGAAGGGCCCACCTCGGTCTGGCGGATGCCGCTGACCTCGGCCTGGAGCCCGTTGTTTCGGAATGCGTTGACGATGTCGGTCTCCCATTCCACGGCGCGGTTCGCCGGGTTGGTGGGATTGAGGGCCGCCTCCTTGTAGCTGTAGTCGGGATACTTCCGGCGCAGCCGCTTCATGACCTCGCCCGCGGCGAACGCGGGGACGCTTTCCTTGAGAAATTCGCCATCGACCCTGCGCAGCTTGCCGCTCACGTCCTCGACGGTGTAGGCGCGCATCGATAGCGCCGCCTCCATCATGACGCCGGCGTTGCGCAGCACCTCCTCGCGGGCATTGCGGTGCAGTAGCTCGTAGGAGATGGTGCCGGTGATCGCCAGCCCGAGCACGAACACCACGAGCAGCACGAGGTTGAACTTGAGGCGCAATCCCATGGTCCCTCCTCCTGGAATGCTTGCACCGGGGAACATTATAGGCGGCGCGTCGATCGCCCATCGGCGCATGATGAGGCGCTGGGGCGCCCGCTGGGGAAGCTTCCGGCGGCGGCGCGCGCAAGAAGTCACGCCGGCCCACGGCTGCGCGCGGCGGCCCACGGCGGCGCACGGCGGCGCACGGCCGTCCCGTGCCGCGGGGCCGACCGGCGAGTGGACGCGGGCGGCGTGTGCGTGGCCTGCGCGCGGCCTGCGGTGGTACGTGGCGACTGGCCGGCAGGAGCCTCGCGTGCGCGGGCCGATGCGCGCCGAGCCTGCGGGAGGCCGCGGCCCGACCCGTGCCGCCCTTCCGGGACGCCGGGTGCGCGATATCGCTGGTCTATAATCGCCGCTCCCGAACGACCTTCGAATCGCGGGCAACGGTGCAGCTCTTCGCTCTCGGAATGAACCACCAGACGGCGCCGCTCGCGCTCCGGGAACGCGTGGTGTTCGCGGTCGATGGCCTGCAATCGGCGCTGGGCGCGCTGGTGCGCGAGAAGCCGGTCGGCGAAGCGGCCATCGTCTCCACCTGCAACCGTACCGAACTCTACGGCGCGGCCGGGGACCCCGCGGATGCGCTCGAATGGCTGGCGCGCTATCACGGCCTCGCCCTCCAGGACATCCGGCCCTGCGTCTACACCCACGCGCAGGAGAAGGCGGTGCGGCACGCGTTCCGCGTGGCATCCGGCCTGGATTCCATGGTGCTGGGCGAACCCCAGATTCTCGGGCAGATGAAGCGGGCGCTGCGCGCCGCCGAATCCGCCGGCACGCTGGGCACGCTGTTGAATCGCCTGTTCCAGCGCTCCTTCGCGGTGGCGAAGGAGGTGCGCTCCAACACCCGCATCGGCGCGAACGTGGTGTCCATGGCAGCGGGCGCGGTGAAGCTCGCCGGCCGCATCTTTCCCGATCTGTGCGCGCGCCGGGTCCTGTTCGTAGGCGTGGGGGAGATGATCGAGCTGTGCGCAACCCACTTCGCGGCGCAGCACCCGCTCGCCATGGCGTTCGCCAACCGCACCCTGGGGCGCGCCGAGGCGCTGGCGCAGCGCTACGGGGGACGGGCGATGCCGCTGGCCGAGCTGTCGGAGGCGCTGCCCGAGTTCGACATCGTGGTGTCCTGCACCGCCTCGGCGCTTCCCATCATCGGCAAGGGACTGGTGGAGCGCGCGGTGCGCGTGCGCCGGCACAGCCCGGTGTTCATGGTCGACCTGGCGCTACCGCGCGACATCGAACCGGAGGTGGGCGACATGGACGACGTGTTCCTGTACGCCCTGGACGATCTCGCCGGCCTGGTTCGCGACGGCCTGGACGAGCGCCACTCGGCGGTGGTGCAGGCCGAGGCGATCATCGAGACACAGGTGGACTCTTTCCTGCACTGGATGCACCTGCGCGAGCGCGTGCCGCTGATCCGCCAGCTGCGCGAGACCGGCGAATCGGCCCGGCAGGTCGAACTGGAGCGCTCGCTCAAGGCGCTGGCGCGCGGCGAGGAGCCGCGCGTGGTGCTGGAGTCGCTGTCGCACGGACTCACCAACAAGCTGCTGCACGCGCCGACCGCGGCGCTGCACCAGGGCGACGACGACGGCGCGCTCGCGCGCCTGATCGCCCGGCTGTACGCGCCGCGCGAGGCCGAGTGAGCGCGGGACGCCAGCGCCCGGGCGCACGCTTCCCCGAATGAAGGCGAGCATCGCCGCCAAGCTCGAGCAGCTGGTCCGCCGCCTCGAGGAGCTGAACAGGCTGCTGAGCGCCGAGGGCGCCACCCGGGATATGGAGCAGTACCGGCGCCTGTCCAAGGAGCATGCCGACCTCGAGCCGCTCGCCGAGCTGTACCGCAGTTTCCGCCAGACCGAGCAGGACGAGGCGGCCGCGCTGGAGATGGCCGCGGACGCGGACATGAGGAGCTACGCGGAAGCCGAGCACAAGCTCGCCCGCGAGCGCCTCGCGCGCATCGAGGCGGAGCTGCACAAGCGCCTGCTGCCGACCGATCCGAACGACGAGCGCAACCTGTTCCTGGAGATCCGCGCCGGCACCGGTGGCGACGAGTCGGCGCTGTTCGCGGGCGACCTGTTCCGGATGTATACCCGCTACGCGGAACGCAAACGCTGGCAGGTGGAGATCATCTCCGAGAGCCCCGGGGAGATGGGCGGCTACAAGGAGATCATCGCCCGGGTCATCGGCCAGGGTGCCTATTCCAGGCTCAAGTTCGAGTCGGGCGGCCACCGCGTGCAGCGCGTTCCCGAGACCGAGACTCAGGGGCGCGTGCACACTTCCGCCTGCACCGTCGCCGTGCTGCCCGAGGCGGAGCGCATCGACAACGTGGTGCTCAACCCGGCGGAGCTGCGCATCGATACCTTCCGCGCCTCGGGCGCCGGCGGGCAGCACGTCAACAAGACCGAGTCGGCGATCCGCATCACCCACGTGCCCACGGGCCTGGTGGTCGAGTGCCAGGACGCGCGCTCGCAGCACAAGAACAAGGAGCGGGCGCTGGCGGTGCTCGCTGCCCGGATCAAGGACCGGCAGGAGCGCGAGCAACAGGCCAAGCAGGCGGCCACGCGCAAGTCGCTGATCGGCACCGGCGAGCGTTCCGAGCGCATCCGCACCTACAACTTTCCGCAGGGCCGGGTGACCGAGCACCGCATCAACCTCACCCTGTACAAGATCGCCGACATCGTGGACGGCGAACTCGACGAAATCGTGGACGCGCTGGCGGCCGAGCACCAGGCGGAGCAGCTGGCGCAGATGGCGGAGGCAGCGTGAGCGCCGGCGCATGAAGCTCGCGGCCTGCTCGAGGGCCCCGGGCGGCGCCAGCGCCGCTTTCCCCGCCTGGCGTGGACTTGCGTACCGACCTTCGCTGATCTCTTCGGATCGAGCATTCGAGAATGCAACCGGCTCTTGCGACTGACGCTGCGCTCAGCGTCGAACGCCTGATCGTCGCGAGCGGCCTGCCGGCGCTGGAGGCGCGAGTACTGGCGGCGCATGCGCTCGGGGTCGAGCGGGCCTGGTTGTCGGCGCACGGGCAGGAACGGCTCGATGACTCGATGCGGCTTCGCGTCGAGGCGATCTTCAGGCGCCGGCGCGAGGGCGAGCCGCTCGCCTACCTGACCGGCGCGCGCGAGTTCTACGGCCTCGACTTCGGCGTGACGCCGGCGGTGCTCATCCCGCGTCCCGAGACCGAACTGCTGGTACAGCTCGCGCTCGAGCGGCTGCGCGGCGGCGAGCGCGTGATCGAACTGGGCACGGGCAGCGGCGCGGTGGCGATCGCGCTGGCGCTCGAGCGCCCGGACCTCGAGGTGACCGCGACCGACTGCTCCGCGGCGGCGCTGCAGGTTGCGCGGGCGAATGCGCAGCGTCACGGCGCGCGCGTGCGCTTCGAGTCGGGTCGCTGGTTCGCGGCGGTTCCCGGGGAGAGTTTCGACATGGTGGTCTCGAACCCCCCTTACATCGCCGCGGGCGACGCGCATCTCGCGCAGGGCGACCTGCGCTTCGAACCCTGGCTCGCACTGCAAGCCGGGCCGGACGGTCTGGCGTGCCTGCGCGAGATCGCATCGGCCGCGCCCGCCCACCTGCGGCCGGGGGGCTGGCTGCTGCTGGAGCACGGCTTCGAGCAGGGCCCGGCATGCGTTGCGTTGGCGCGGTCCCTGGACTACCTGGCGATCGAGGACTTTCGGGACCTCGCCGGCAATCCGAGAACCCTGGTCGCCCAGGCACCCGGAGCGCCACGCCGATTTGACCTGGGCGCCGTGAGTCGCTAGAATCTTGACGAATTTACTCGGATATTCTGGGAGCAGCGAATGGACATCAAGGACCGCATCCGCCAGACCGTCACCGCCAATCCGGTGGTGCTGTACATGAAGGGCACGCCGCAGTTTCCGCAATGCGGTTTCTCGATGAATGCGATACAGATTCTCAAGGCCTGCGGCGTTGCCAGCCTGCACACCGTCAACGTTCTGGAAGACGCGGAGATCCGCCAGGGCATCAAGGACTACGCCAACTGGCCCACCATTCCCCAGCTCTACGTCAATGGTGAATTCGTCGGCGGCTCGGACCTCAGGAGGGAGATGTATCAGAGCGGCGAGCTGCAGAAGGTCCTCGGCGTCACTGCGTAGGCGTTGTTCCTCGGCGTCAGGCACAGGCCGCATGAAGCGGCACCGCCGAAACAGCAAACGACGGTCGGTGCGCGGATAAGCGCCAGGCGGGGAAAGCGGCGCTGGCGCCGCTCGGGGCCTTGAAACAGGCGGCGCGCGCTTGTTGCGCCGCCGGTCCTTCCACCACCGCCGGTCCTACACCGCCGTCAAGCGCGTGTTCGCCAGCGTCAGCCGCTCCACCAGGATCCCAATGAACGCCCTGTCGAAGCGATGCCGGCAGGATTCCGACGCCTGGTCCAGCGCCTCGGTGGCGATGCGGATCACACGCGCCTCGGTCACCGTGGTGACGTCGGCGCTGCGCTCCTTGCCGCCGCGCGACAGGTAGGCCATTTCGCCGAAGCACTCCCCGGGGGTAAGCAGGTTGAGGAGCTTCTTGCGCTTGGTGACCTTGACCTCGCCCGCGGCGAGTACGCAGAAGAAGTCCCCGATATCGCCCTCGCGCATGAGGGTGACTCCCGCGGGGCAGTTCTCCCAGCGGGAGAGCCGGGTCACCTCCCAGAGATCGGTGTCGGAGAATTCCGCGAACAGCGACAGCCCGCGCAGGGTTTCGAACTTCTCCGCATCGGGAACGTCCCGGGCAGGGCTGGCGAGCGCGCCGCTGCGGAAAGCATCCGCGAGCTCGTTCGAGAACTCGTCCCAGGTCTGGTAGCGCACCTCCAGCTCTTTCTCCATCGCGCGGCGCACGATGCGATCGAGCGACGCGGGTATCTCGGGCCGGCAGGACGAGGGCGGCGGCGGTTCGACGCTGGTGATCTGGTACATCATCGCGAAATTGTTGGAGGCCGAGAACGGCAGCTGGCCCGTCAGCAGCTGGTACATCACCACCCCGAGAGAGTAGATGTCGGTCTGGTGGTTCAGGACCTGCTCCTTGATCTGCTGCGGCGACATGTAGGCGGGCGAGCCGATCCCCGAGACCTGGGTCCGGTCGGCGGCCTCCATCAGTGCGGCGCCGAAATCGGAGATCTTCACCGTGGTCTCGTCCGCCAGCAGCAGGTTGGCCGGCTTGATGTCGCGGTGGGTGATGCCCATGCGGCCGGCGTACTGCAAGGCGCGGGTGCACTTGAAGATGATCTCCACCACCCGCTCGACCGGCAGCAGCCTGCCCGGGCTGCAATAGGGCTCCAGCGTCCCGCCGGTAACGTATTCCATGACGATGTAGGACATCTCCTCGGTCTCGACCGCGTCGTAGATGTGCACGATGTGCGGGTGGTCGAGCTTGCCGGCCAGGGAGGCCTCGCTGACGAACAGCCTCTTGGCGATGCGCCCGTGGGCGGCGTCCCCGGCGCTGCTGTGGTGCACGACCTTCACGGCGACCTCGCGGTCGTTGAAAGGGTCGTGGCACAGGTAGACCTCGCTGGTCGCGCCGTCGCCCAGCCTTTGTCTGACGGTGTACTTGCCGATGTGTTCCAAGTCGGTCCGATTCTCTGCGATGCGGGGATCGGGCAGGGCGCTAGCCGCGCAGCCGCAGGCGCGCGCGCCGGGCGGCGCGCAGAACCTGCGCGGGCGCGGTGCCGCCCACGTGCCTGCGGGCCGCCACCGAGCCTTCCGGCGTGAGCACACGGCGCACGTCGCTGCGGATGCGGCTGGAGAATCCGCGCAGTTCGGAAAGCGGCAGGGCGGCGAGGTCGCGGCCGGTTTCCTCGGCGCGGCGCACCGCGCGCGCCACCACCTCGTGCGCGTCGCGGAATGGCATCCCCTTGCGCACCAGGTAGTCGGCCAGGTCGGTCGCGGTGGCGTGCCCCTGCAGCGCCGCGGCTCGCATCCGCGCCGCGTCGATTCGGATGCCCGGCACCAGCTCCACGAACATCGCCAGGGTCTCACGCAGGGTGTCGGCGGTGTCGAATAGCGGTTCCTTGTCCTCCTGGTTATCCTTGTTGTAGGCGAGCGGCTGCGCCTTCATCAGCGTGAGCAGCGCGATCAGGTGCCCGTAGACCCGGCCGGTCTTGCCGCGCGCCAGCTCCGGCACATCCGGGTTCTTCTTCTGCGGCATGATCGAGGAGCCGGTGCAGAAGCGGTCCGGCAGCGTCACGAATCCGAAACCCGGGCTCGTCCACAGCACCAGTTCCTCCGAGAGCCGGGAGCAATGCATCATGGCGATGGCGGCGCAGGCGGCGAACTCGATGGCGAAATCGCGGTCCGATACGGCGTCCAGCGAATTCTCGGCCACCGCATCGAACCCGAGCGAACGCGCGACGCGCTCGCGCCGGATCGGGTAGCCGGTGCCGGCGAGTGCGGCTGCTCCCAGCGGCAGCACGTTCAGCCGCCGGCGGCAGTCAGCCAGGCGCGCCCGGTCGCGCTCGAACATTTCGAAGTAGGCGAGCAGGTGGTGGCCGAAAGTGACCGGCTGCGCCACCTGGAGATGCGTGAAACCGGGCATCACCACCGCCGCGTGACGCTCGGCGGCATCGACCAGCTCGAGCTGCAGCCGCCGCAGCAGCAGGGCGATCGCGTCCAGCTGCGAGCGCAGCCACAGCCGCACGTCGGTGGCGACCTGGTCGTTGCGCGAGCGCGCGGTGTGCAGCTTCTTGCCGGCCTCGCCGACCAGCGCGGTCAGGCGCCGCTCGATGTTGAGGTGCACGTCCTCCGCGTCGAGCGACCACTCGAAGCGGCCGGCCTCGATTTCGCGCGTGACCACGGCCATGCCGCGGCGGATGTCGGCGAGCTCGCGCGTCGAGATGAGACCCGCGGCGCGCAGCATCTCGGCGTGCGCGAGCGAGCCGCGGATATCCTCGTGCGCGAGGCGCGTATCGAACCCGACCGAGGCGGTGTAGCGCTTCACCCGCTCGGACACGGGTTCCGCGAAACGCCCGGACCAGGTCGCCGCGGGCGCCGCGCGTCCCGCCGCCTTGCGCCTGCCCGCTCTTACGCCCGCGCGGCGCCGTGCTTCAGCTCGCATGCTTGCCTGTAGAATGGATTCGCTCGGGGAAGGGGCGGGCACCCGGGACCCGGCCGGCGGCTGGACCGCAGGCTCGCGCCCATCGGAATGCGTACGCCTCCATCATCGGGCAGCTTCCAGCCGGATCGCCGGGAAGACGCCGGACCCCGATGGCTCCGGATCCGGCGGACTCCCGATGGCCGACACTGTGACCGCCCGATGTGGGACTTTCGGCACTCGACTCGCAGACCCCGCGGAAGTATACGGCAATCGGCCATACGGCAATCGGCCGCTGGGCTGCCTGACTTGCGCAGCCTGGGCGCCCTCGCGCGCATTCTCGTCGCCGCAAACGCAGCCGGCCTCGCCGCGGCGATGCTGCGCTCGAGCCGCCCGGCGGAAATCCCGGAGCAGTTCGGGCGCATCGCTATCACGCTGGAGCCGGCGCTGTTCATCTGCAGCGCGCTGTTCTATGCGCTTTCGCCCGCGCTCTCGCGGCTGCCCTACGCGGCGGGACTGGCGGTGGTGCTCGGGCTCTCGGCGCTGGTGGCGGCCGCGGTGGGCTCCTTCGGCGCGCCGGTGGACGGGATGCCCGAGGCGACACTGGCGCTGTGGAGCGCCGCGTACGCCCTGTTGCTCGCGGCCGCGCTCGCCGCCTACTTCCGCCTGCGCGAGCGCGCCTTCTCCCCCGCCCTGGCGGAGGCGCGCCTGCAGGCCCTGCAGGCGCGCATCCGCCCGCACTTCCTGTTCAACAGTCTGAACGCGGTGCTGACCCTGGTGCGGCGCGAGCCGGCGCGGGCCGAGGAGGCGCTCCACGACCTCGCCGACCTGTTCCGCGCCCTCTTGGCCGACAGCCGCAAGCTCGTCACCCTGGCCGACGAGATCGCGCTGACGCGGCAGTACCTCGCACTGGAGCGCCTGCGCCTGGGCGAGCGCCTGGCGGTCGACTGGAAGGTGGACCCGCAAGCCCGGAACGCGCTGGTTCCCCCGATGCTGCTCCAGCCGCTGGTGGAGAACGCCGTCTACCACGGCGTCGAACCCGGGACCGGGCGCGGCGAGGTGCGCATCGAGGTGGCACGCGAGCGCGACCGGCTGAGAATCGAGCTGTCCAATCCCTATCATGCGGAGCACCAGCACCGGCAGGGCAACCGCATGGCGCTCGCCAACATCGAGGAGCGCCTGGCGCTGCATTTCGACGTGGAGGCGGTGCTCGACACCGCCATCGAGGGCGAGCGTTTCGCGATCCGCATCCTCATGCCGGCCCGCAGCGGCGAGGCGCGATGAGCACCGTGCTGCGGGTCCTGATCGCCGACGACGAGGCCCTGGCGCGCGAGCGCCTGCGCGCGCTGCTCGCCGACCTCGTGGCGAGCGTGCCGAACGAAGTGGCCGGCGAGGCGGCCGACGGCATGCAGGCGCTGGCGCTGTTCCCGGAATGCGGCGCCGAGATCGCGCTGGTGGACATCCACATGCCGGGCATGAGCGGCATCGAGCTGGCGCGCCACCTCCAGGGCCTGGAGCGCCCGCCGGCCGTGGTGTTCGTCACCGCGCACGACCAGTACGCGATCCAGGCCTTCGAGGTGAACGCGATCGACTACCTGTTGAAGCCGGTGCGCGCCGCGCGTCTGGAGGCTGCGCTGCGCAAGGCAGCGGGTGGCGCGCGCGCCAGCCGCGAACAGCTTGCCGTGGCCGACCCGGGCGCGCGGCGCTTTCTCGGGGTGCCCGAGCGCGGGCGCGTGACCCTGGTGCCCGTGGGTGAGATCCTGTACTTGAAGGCCGAGCAGAAGTACACCGTGGTGCACACGCGCGCCCGGGAGTACCTCATCGAGGAGCCGCTCAGCCAGCTCGAGCACGAGTTCGCGGGCACGCTGCTGCGCATCCACCGCAACTGCCTGGTGGCCAGGCACGCCATCCGGGGCGCGGCGCGGCTGCGCGAACCCTCGGTGGATGCCGAGGGCGAACTGCACTGGGGCGTTGTGCTGGAAGGTCATGTCGCGCCGCTCCCGGTGAGCCGGCGCCAGTGGGCATCGGTGAAGGCGCTGCTCAAGGAATGAGCCTGCGCGGGAATGAGTCTGCGCCGCTGCGCACGGCGGATCGGGACGCCGCGCGTGCTACCATGCGCGCGGCGTGCGCTGGTTGCCGGCGCGCCCGCAGCGGCGAGGCGGCACGCCGCGTCGCGAGCACCGAGCGCCGTCTTTTGCGCATGTCACACCGCCCGCGTCCTGCCGCGCGTTACGCATCGATGAATCGCCTCGTGATCGCCTCCCGTCAGAGCCGCCTCGCGCTGTGGCAGGCCCAGCACGTGCGTGCTCGTCTGTCGGACATGTACCCGTCGTGCCGCGTGGAGATCCTCGGCCTCACCACCCAGGGCGACCGGCGCCTGGACATAGCGCTGGCCGCGATCGGCGGCAAGGGACTGTTCGTGCGCGAACTCGAGACGGCCCTGCAAGACGGCAGGGCCGACATCGCGGTTCACTCGGCGAAGGACGTGCCGATGGAACTGCCGCCGGGCCTGTGCCTCGCCGCGCTGAGCGCGCGCGAGGATGCGCGCGACGCGCTGGTCTCGCCCCGGTACGAGAGCCTGGAGGCGCTGCCCGAGGGGGCGCGCCTGGGCAGCTCCAGCCTGCGGCGCGAGGCCCAGATCCGGGCGCAGCATCCGCGCATACGGGTGCTGGCCGCGCGCGGCAACCTCGATACGCGCCTCGCAAAGCTCGAGCGCGGCGAGTACGACGCGCTCGTGCTCGCGGCTGCCGGGCTGCGACGGCTGGGCCTCGGAGAGCGCATCCGCTGCCTCCTCGAGCCCGAGGTGAGCCTTCCCGCGCCGGGCCAGGGGGCGCTCGCCATCGAGTGCCGCACGGACCGCGCGGACCTGCTGGCGGCGCTCGCGCCGCTCGACGATCCGGCCACCGCCGCCTGCGTTCGCGCCGAGCGCGCCTTGAGCGCCTCGCTGTCGGGAAGCTGCCGCCTGCCCCTGGGCGCGTTCGCCGTCGAGCGCGATGCGCACATCCACCTGCGCGGCGTGGTGGGCATGCCCGACGGCAGCCGCCTCATCCATGCCGAGTCGAGCGGCCCCCGGGACGCGCCGCAAGCGCTGGGCCGGCGCGTTGCCGAGGCGCTGCGCGCCCGGGGCGCGCAGGACATTCTCGACGCGCTCGCCGGCGGGGCGGCATGATCCCGCGGCGCGCTGCCGCAGCGCGCTGCACTCACCCAGGACGATGAGCGCGCACAGGCTGGCGGGCCACGGCTTCCTCATCCTGCGGCCAGCAGGCCTGGGCGAGCGGCTCGCGCACTTGATCCGCGCTGAAGGCGGACAGGCGATCCTGTTTCCGACCATCGAGATCCTCCCGCCCGCCCGCTCGGCGCGGCTGGCCGCGCTGATCGCGCGGCTGCACAGCTTCGACTGGGCGGTGTTCGTGAGCCCCACTGCCGCGCGCGAAGGCGTGCGCACCGTCATCGAGCATCGCGCCTGGCCTGCCGGCGTGCGCGTCGCCGCGGTCGGCCGTGGCACTGCATCGATGCTGGCGCAGAGCGCGCGCGAGGGCGCGGTGCTCGGCCCGGTGCTTGCGCCGCAGGGCCCGGGCGACAGCGAGTCGCTGCTCGCCTTGCCGGAGTTCCAGGAGGTCTCGGGCCAGAACTTCGTCGTGTTCCGCGGCGAGGCAGGCCGAGAGCTGCTCGCCCGGACGCTCGCCGCGCGCGGGGCGCGCGTGGAGTATGCCGAGTGCTATCGGCGCTCGCGCCCCGCATCCGACCCGGATGAGCTGATCGCGCGCTGGCGTGCAGGCGAGATCAGCGCGGTGTGCGCCGCGAGCCGCGAGGCGCTTGCCAACCTCCAGCACCTGCTGGGCGCGCAGGGCGGCGTTCTCGCCCGCAAAGCCCCGGTGTTCGTTCCTCACCCGCGGGTGGCGCAGGCGGCGCGCGACCTGGGGTTCGAGCGGCCGATCACGGTGACCGGGAGCGATGCCGACACCGTGGAAGGGCTGGCGGCCTTTTTTGCTAAAGTATGAGCGCCCCCTGCGCCGCCCTGGGCGCCCGGCGGGCCGCAAGCGGCGCTCGCGCCGCGCCGGACGCTCGTCGCGCCCGAGCCTTCATCCAGGACCCTCCGGGCCCGTCCCGATGACCGAGAGCACCCAGTCCCGAGCCGAGGCGCCGTCGCGCGAAGACAGGCCGCGCCTGCGCAGGCGGCCGGTGCTGGTGCTGGCGCTGCTCGTCGCCCTCGCGGCGGGGCTCGCGTGGCAGTGGTACCAGTCCCGCGCCGAGTTCTCGGCGCTGCGCGAGGAAGTGGCCCGCAAGCTGCGCGATGCCGACACCGACAGCCGCGAGGCGCGGCTGCTCGCGCGCCAAGTGCAGGAGGCGACGCGCGAAGCGCAGGCGGGGCTCGCGCAGCTGGAGGCGAAAGTGCTCGAGTCGCAGAGCCACCAGATCGCGCTCGATGCTCTCTACCAGGAACTCTCCCGCGGCAGGGACGAATGGACGCTCGCCGAAGTCGAGCAGACCCTCACTCTCGCTTCGCAGCAGCTCCAGCTCGCGGGCAACGTGCAGGCGGCGCTGGTCGCGCTCGAGAACGCCGATGCGCGCCTCGCGCGCGCGGACCGCGGGCAGTTCTTCTCGTTGCGCAAGGCGCTCGCTCGCGATATCGAGCGGCTGAAAGCCGCTCCGAACCTGGACCTGGCGGGCCTCGCGCTGCGGGTCGACCAGGTGATCGATGCCGTGGACGGCCTGCCGCTCACGGCGGACGAACTCTCCTCGCCTGCGCGCGCAACCGAGGAGCGCGAAGTCGGGTTCTGGGCGCGGCTGGGCGGCACCGTCTGGGCGGAGCTGCGGCAGCTGCTGCGCGTGCGCAACATCGAGCGTTCCGAACTCCCCCTGCTCGCCCCGAGCCAGGAATATTTCCTCAGGGAGAACCTCAAGCTGCGGCTGCTCAACGCGAGAATCGCGCTGCTCGACCGCAACGAATCCGTGTTCCGCGCCGACGTCCGCACGGCCAGCACCTGGATCGCGCGCTACTTCGACGTCCAGTCGCGCCAGGCGGCCGCCGTGCTCGGGAACCTGAAGCAGCTCGAGGCCAGCGGCATCAGCATCGAGGTTCCCGGCATCGAAGAAAGTCTCGCCGCGGTGCGCAGCTTCAAGTCCGGCGGGGACAAGCTCGCCCGATGAGCGGCCGCAGCAACGCGCGACTTCGGCGTGCGCGCGCGCACCTGCGCCGAGCGCGGGCGCGAGCGCCCGGCGCGGGCGCGTGGAACGGGGGCGAGACGCCGCTCGAGCGGCGGCCGCACGGGGCATGAGGGGCCTGTTGTGGGTGCTCGCGGTGTTCGCGGCCGCGGTGGGCCTTGCCCTGTTCCTGGAGGGCGAGGGCTACGTCATCGTGGTCACCCCGCCGTGGCGCATGGAGCTCTCGCTGGTACTCGCGGTGCTGCTGCTGCTCGGTGCCTTCGCGCTGCTCTACCTGGTCGCACGGCTGGTGTCCCACACGCTGGCGCTGCCCGCCCAGGTGCGCGACTTCCGCCGCCGGCTCTCGGAGCGGGGCGCGCGCCGTTCCCAGGCCGCGGCCTTGCAGGCGCGGTTCGAGGGGCGCTTCAGCCGGGTGGAGAAGCTCGCCGCGGACGCCTGGACGCGCGGCGAATCGCGCGCGCTCGCTGCGCTGGTGGCTGCCCGCGCCGCGCACCGCCGCGGCGACCGCGTGCGCCGCGACCAGTGGCTGGAGAGGGCCGCGACGGCGGACCCCGAGTGGCGCAACGCGACGCTCGCGCTGGAGGCGGAACTTCTGGTCGAGGAGCGCCAGTTCGACAAGGCGCGCAGCGTGCTGCAGGCGCTGCACGCCGGGGGCCTGAGGCATCTGGCCACCATGCAGCTGCTGATGCGCTGCGAGCACGCGCTGGGCAACTGGGCGGAGTCGGTGCGCCTCGCGCGGGTACTGGAAAAGCGCGAGGCCCTTTCGCACGAGGTGGCCGCGAGCATCGTCACCGCTGCGCGCGTTGCCCAGATCGAGCGGGCCGCCGGGGATTCCGAGGCGCTCGCGAAGTGCTGGCGGTCCATTCCCGCGAAGGAGCGCGAGAACCCGCGCATCGCCGCGCCCGCGGCGCGAGGATTTCTCGCGACGGGCGATGTTCACGCGGCCCAGCGGCTCCTGGAGGAGGCGCTGGCGCGCAACTGGGAGAGCGAGCTGGCGCTCGTTTATGGCGAGTGCCGCGGCGGGGATGCGATCGGGCGCGTGCACGCGGCCGAGCGCTGGCTTACCGCGCACCCGCAGGATCCGTGGCTGCTGCTCGCCCTGGGGCGGCTGTGCGTGCAGTGCGAACTGTGGGGCAAGGCGCAGAGCTACCTCGAAGCGAGCCTGGCGGTGCAGCCGCTGCGCGAGACGCACCTCGCCTACGCCGAGCTGCTGGAGCGACTGTCCCGCACCGAGGAGGCGAACCGGCAGTTCCGGGCCGCGGCCGGCTTGGGCGCCGGGTCGCCGGCGCGCTCCGCGAATTGACAGCCGAGCCGCCGCGCGCCTAGTCTGCCGGACCTTTCACCGCACCGCTTTGCTCGTGGCCTGTTCTGCTCCGGTCTCCGTTCTCATCGCCGCCCTGGGCGGCGACGGCGGCGGCGTGCTCGCCGGCTGGATCATCGCGGCAGCCGAGCGGCGCGGCTATCCGGTCCAGGGCACCTCCATTCCCGGCGTCTCGCAGCGCACCGGCGCCACCACGTACTACGTCGAGATGTACCCGCAAGCAGCGGGCGAAGCCGCGGCGCGAGCGCCCGTGATGGCGCTCGCCGCGGTGCCGGGTTGCGTGGACGTGATGCTCGCGACCGAGCTGCTGGAGGCGGGCCGCGCCATGCTCGCCGGGTTCGTCGCGCCCGGGCGCACCACCCTCATCGCTTCCACCCATCGCGTGTACACGGTGGCCGAGAAGATGCAGATGGGCGACGGGCGCTTCGACGAGACGCGGCTGCTCTCGGCGGCGCAGTCCCTTGCCAGGCGCACCGTGCTCTTCGACATGCGCTCGGTTTCCGTCGAGGCGGGGACGGTCGTCAACGCGGTGCTGTTCGGCGCGCTCGCCGGATCGGGGGCGCTGCCCCTGGAGCGGGCGGACTGCGAGGCCGCGATCCGCCAGGGCGGACGGGGCGCCGAGGCGAGCCTGCGCGGCTTCGAGCTCGGGTTCGAGCGCGCCCTGGCCCTGAGCGAGAGGGGGCCTGGAAGCGACCCGTCGGCCGCGGCGCCGCAGCCGCGCGCGCAGGCCCCGCGCATTCCTTCCGGTTCGGCCCGGGCGGCGTTGCTCGAGCGCTGCCCGCAGGCGGCGCGGGAGATGGTCCAGAGCGGCGTCGAACGGGTCGCGGATTACCAGGACGAGAGCTACGCCGAGCTGTACGCCGGGCGGCTCGCGCCGCTCGCCGAGGCGGACCAGCGCGCGGCGAGCGGCGGCCGCTTGCTCGGAGAGACGGCGCGTCAGCTGGCGCTGTGGATGAGCTACGAGGACCTGATTCGCGTGGCCGATCTCAAGTCGCGGCGCGCGCGCTTCGAGCGCATCCGGGACGAGGTGAAGGCGAAACCCGGCGAGCCGGTGCACGTGATCGAGTACTTCAAGCCGCGCCTGGAGGAGATTGCCGCGGTGCTGCCGCGGTTTCTGGCCGCGCCGCTCGCGCGCCGGGCGCGGGCCGCGGGTGCGCCGGCAGCGGGCCTGGGGCTGCACCTGCGCACCAGCACGGTGAGCGGGTTCCTGCTGCTGCGGCTGCTGGCGGTGCTGCGACCGCTCAGGCGGCGGACCTCGCGCTACGCCGAGGAACAGGCGCTCATCGGCCGCTGGCTCGCTGCCATCGAGGCGGCCGCCGCGAGCGATGCGGCGCTCGCGCTCGAAATCGCCCAGTGCGCGAGACTGTTGAAGGGCTACGGCGACACGCACCGCCGCGGCCGGGAGAATTTCCTGAGAATCATGGATACGCTGGTACGCGACGGCGCCGCGGGCGAGGCGGGCGCGCAGGCCGCGGCGATCCGGCAGGCGCGCGAGGCCGCGCTCGCCGATCCGGAAGGTCTCGGGCTCGACAGGCTGCTCGAGTCCCACCGCGTGCCGGCGCGGCCCCCGGTCGCGAAGCCGCTG
>JADLDQ010000111.1 GCA_020846575.1 Burkholderiales bacterium | reverse complement strand
GCCGCCGGGCGTCTTCCTTCGCAGACTGCCTTCCACCATCCGGTACTCCAGGAGCCGGCACTCGATGGCGCCGTTGTAGAGCGGCGTGCGCCGCGTGGCCCTGAGGCGGATCGAGCGCGGCAGTTGCGGGTCGCCCGAGAACAGGTAGCAGCGCCAGCCGGCGAAGTGCCGCTTGAGCCAGTCGCCGATACCCGCATACAGGGTCGCCAGAGCCTCGCGCTCCCCCAGCCGCACGCCGTAAGGCGGATTCATCACGATCACCCCCGGCAGCGTTGCACGCGGCGGCCGAAGATCGGTGAGCTGCGCCTGCTTGAGCTGCACCAGCCCCTCGAGGCCGGCGGCGCTCAGGTTGCCGCGCGCGCTTTCCACCTCGCGGTAATGCAGATCGCTCGCCAGCACCATGGGCGGCGGCCTGCGTTCGCGCGCCGCCGCCGCGGCCTCGCGCGCTCCGCGCTGCACGGCCTCCCAGAGGGAAGCGTCGAAATCGGCCAGCCGCTCGAAACCGAAGGCGCGGCCCAGGCCCGGCGCGATGTCCAGGGCGCGCATCGCCGCCTCGATCGCCAGCGTCCCGGCGCCGCACATCGGGTCGATGAACGGCTCCTCCGGGCGCCAGCCCGAGAGCGCCACCAGGCCCGCGGCGAGGTTCTCCTTGAGCGGCGCCTCGCCGCGCGAGCGCCGGTAGCCACGCTTGTAGAGCGGCTCGCCCGAGGTATCCAGGTACAGGATCACCCTGGATGCGTCGAGAAACGCATGGATACGCACGCCCGGCTGGCGGGTATCCACGTCCGGCCTCGCGCCGGTGTCGGCGCGGAAGCGATCGCACACCGCGTCCTTGATGCGCAGGGTGACGAAATCGAGGCTCTTCAACGGCGAGCGCACCGCGCTCACGTCCACGCGCAGGCTGCGTTCGACGCTGAACATCGCCGGCCAGTCCAGCGCGCGCGCCGCCCGGTAGACGTCCTCCTCGCTGCGGTAAGCGGACTCGCCCACGCGCGCGAGCACGCGCGTGGCCAGGCGCGATTCCAGGTTGGCGCGGTAGCGGCCGCGCGTGTCGGCCTCGAAGGCGACGCCGCCCGGCACCGGGGCGGCCCCACGCGCGCCCAGGGCGGACAGTTCGGCCGCGAGCAGCGCCTCCAGCCCGCGCGGGCAGGTGGCGAAATGGGAAGAGAAGTCCGAGCGGCTCATGTCGAAGCGTCGCGATGCGGGAGCCTCACCTTATCACGCGGCAGGGGCGCCGCTCGCGCGAACCCGCGTGTTTGCGTAAGATGGCGCCGGAAAACGGTCCTGACATGAACAGGCTCCAGTGGATCACGCTCGCGCTGGCCGCGCTGAACCTCGCGCTGATCCTCCTGTTTCCGCCCTTCGACCTGCGGCCGCTGGCCGCGGGCGGCGTGGGCGCCTTCCAGGGCTTCGGGTTCGTGCTCTCGGAGCAGCCCGGCCGCACGCTGAATGCCGGTTTCCTGCAGATCGAGATATTCGTCGTAGCGGTGAACGCGGCGCTCGCCTGGCTGCTGCTGCGCGAGCGCCCGCGCCCGCGCGTCGAAACCGGGCGCCGGCTGGAATGGAACCGGGTTGTGCTCGCGGGCCTGGCGCTCAACCTGCTGCTGGTGCTCTTGTTTCCGCCGATGCAGTACACGGGGGCGGTGACGCGGGCGGCGCTGCCCTCGTTCGAGAGCTTCAACTTCCTGTTCGGCAGCCGTGCCGATATGGCGATCGTGGTGGATCTGCTGTACCTGGAGATCGTCTTCGTGCTGGTGAACGCGGGCCTGCTCTTCCTTCTGTTCCGCAAGGGCGCAGCGGCCGAGCTGACGCCCGCGGCGCGCGCCCGGCTCGCCGCGGAGCTGCGCAGGCGGCCGTAGCGCTCCTGCCCGGATCTCAGCCTGCGAATTTCCCGCGGATGCGAACGGTGCGCGCCAGCGCATCGAGCGCTTCCAGCACCTTCAGTCGCAGGTCCGGTTCCAGCTCGGCGCTGGCGAGGAAGCGCTCCACTGTCGCGAGCGCCGCCGGGCTCGACTGCCCGTCGAGGAAGGCCGCGAGCCAGCCGTTGACGAAGAAGATCCTGCGCTCGCGCTTCAACCGGGGCAGCGCCTGGAGCGCCTGTTCCAGGAAAGGCAGGGTGGCCGCTTCGTGCTCCGGGACGTTGAAGGGCACGAGCGCCTCCTCGATCCAGCTCTCGGGCAGCGTCTGGTCCGTGAGGAAGCGCCGGAAATACGCCGCCTTGGCCGCCGGTTCCGGGTTGGCGGCGGCGGCGGCGAAGGCGTAGCGCTGCGCTTCGCTGCCCGCCTCGCGCGCGGCTTCGTCGGCGATCAGCCGCAGCGCGTCGGGTTCCCCGAGCGCGAGCAGCGCCGATGCGATCCGGAAGCGGTCCCGAGAGCGCAGCGGCACGCCTTCGATCGCCTGCGTACCCGCGTACAGCGCGCGCAGTCGCGCGCGTGCGGCACTGCTGCGCGCCGTCTCGACCAGGGCGCGCAAGTAGGCGATGCGGCGGCTCGCGCTCCCGGACCCGGAGAGCCCGGACAGGAGCAGCGCCTCCACCGCCGGCGCGAAGGCGCTCCGCGCCTGTGCGCCGCTGTAGCGCAGGTAGGCCCTCGACAGGCGCGCGAGCAGCAGCGTCGCCGTGGTGTCGTCGCGCTCCCGCGGCAGCCAGGCGAGCGCCAGCTCGATGTAGCGGCGCGGGTCGAGCTGCGCTTCGCGGACCGACTCCCAGAGCGAATCGAACACCTGCGCGCGCAGCAGCTCGTCCTGGAGCGCTTCGGGATGCGCGAGCGCGTACTCCAGGCTCTGCGGATCGAGCAGGAACTGGCCGTAGCCG
>JADLDQ010000110.1 GCA_020846575.1 Burkholderiales bacterium | reverse complement strand
GTTGGAGGTGCGGTCGCACGTGACCGTGAGCGAAACCTCGGAAAGCCCGGTCTCGATCTCCTGCACGCCGGCGAGCAGCGTGCGCACGCCGGTGGCGCAGGCCTGCATCAGCGTGGGGCCCGCGACCTTGCCCATGCCGGCGAGTCCGGCGAACCAGGGCAGGCCGAAGAACGAATGCTTCTGCGGCACGCTCAAGCCGAGCACGCCGTGGTCGATGGCGGCGAGCGTGATGCCGCGGCGCGCAAGCTCCTTCTTCGCCACGTGCGCGGCGAACTCGACCGAATGCAGGCTGGCGAACGCGCCCTGCCAGCGCGCGAACGGTGTGCTCCAGTAGCAGCCGTAGGGAATTTCCGCCTTGTAGGCCATCAGCTTCTCCGTATCTTGTCGACGAGAATTCTTTTCGCCTGCTCCAGGTGGGCGCGCATCGCCGCGGCCGCCGCTTCGCCGTCGCCGGCCACGAGCGCGAGCGCGGCCTCCTGCAGCGGCTGGCCGTGCGCGACGCGGCCGGCGCGCAGGTAATCGCGCAGCGTGGCGTAGACGCACTCGCCGAGCGGCTCGGACCGCTCGAGCGCCTGCAGCCGGGCGATCATCTGGAGGGGTTCCGAGGCGTGGTGTACAGAGTACCGCATACTTTACTTCGCTTCCCGGCGCGTCAAGCTGCGGTGCGCCTCGGCGTTGACGTCGGCGGCACCGGCACCGATGTCGTCCTGCTCGACGACGCGAACGGCGGCTCGATCACCGACCAGTGCCTGACCACGCCGCGCGCAGCCTCGCAGGCGATCCAGGCAGGGCTGCGCGCGCTGCAAGCCGAGCAGCCGGGCTGCGTCGAGCGGCTGGAACGAGTGATCCACGGCACCACGCTCGTCATCAACGCCCTCATCGAGCGCAAGGGGGCGCCGCAGGCGGCGGCCAGCGCGAGCGCGACCCCGCAAGTGAGACCTGCCCTGGTCTGCATTGCCTTGGTCTGCTCGGGTTGCGGATGATCTCTGTAATGCGGAATCCGCCACGGGTCAAGTCCCGTTCTTGCTGAAATTCGTGGCAACGTCGCCGCGGCACGGTTCGCGCGCCGCGTGCCCTGATGAGGATGAGCGTGCATTCGATGAAGGGCTCCGCCCGCTCCGTGGGCGCGTTGCGCATGGCGGATCTCGCCGAGGCGATGGAAGAAAGGCTCGTGCGCGGCGAGCCCTGCCGGCCGGAGGGGGTCGGCGCGCTGAGGGCCGCCGTCGACGCTTACGCCGCGGCGCTGCGCGAGGCGCGGCGGCGGCGCGAGGCGCGGCGGTTGCGCGAGAGCATTCGCCAGTGATTCCGGCAGGCAGCCGCTCGAACCCTCCGGAGCGAACGCGCTCCCGAAAGGGAACTGCGCCGAAGCCGGCGACCCGGGTGGCGCAGATCCCCCCTCGCGGCCTTTCGATGCCGGTCGAAAGCCGATCCTTCCTCGGGACGATGGGGCGGGGAATCCGGTCGCGTGACGCCGCCGGGACCCGTTCGACGCCGTTTCTCGACCGCCCCTACTCCACCTTCGCCCCGGTCAGCCGCACGACCTTGCCCCAGCGCTCGATCTCCTGCTTGACCCGGTGCGCCATCTCCTCGGGCGAGCTCCCGATCGCTTCGAAGCTCAGATCGAGCATGCGCCGGGTCACGTCGGGCTGCCTCACCACTTCTGCGGCCGCGGCCGAAATCCGGCCCGCGATCGCGGCGGGCGTCTTCGGCGGCGCCGCCAGCGCCACCCAGACCGAGGACGAGAATCCCGGCAGCACCTCGTTCATGGCGGGCACCTCGGGCAGGCCGGGATAGCGCTTATCGCCGCAGACCGCGAGCACGCGCAGTTTGCCGGCGCGAATGCTGGGGAGCGCGGCGCCCACGGCGTCGAACAGCATGTCGACCTGCCCTGCCAGAAGGGCCGCGAGCGAAGGCGCCGTGCCCTGGTAGGGGACGTGGACGATCCTGATCCCGGCCATCGACTTGAAGAGCTCGGCGCCCAGGTGCGGCAGACCGCCGACCCCGCTCGAGGCATAGTTGAGGCGGTCCGGGTTGGCCTTCGCATGAGCGATCAGCTCCTGCACGCTTTGCGCGGGCACCTTGGGGTTCGCCAGCAGCACGACGGGCGCGATCGCGATCACCGAGACCGGCACGAACGCATCCGGGTCGTAGGCGAGCCTGGAATAGAGCATCTTCTGCGTGACGAACAGGGATGTCGGCGAGAACAGCAGCGTGTGGCCGTCGGGCGTGGACTTGGCGCCCGCCTCTGCGCCGATGTTGCCGGAGGCGCCCCCGCGGTTCTCGACGAGAACCGGCTGGCTCCATTTCCGGTGGAGTCCTTCCGCGACCAGTCGTGACAGCGTGTCGGTGAGCGACCCCGCGGGGAAGGGGACGACGATCCTCACCGGCCTGGCGGGAAATTCCTGCGCGTGCACGGGCAGGACAGCCGCCGACGCGGCGAGCACGGCGAGGGCGAGAGTGATCCTCTGCATGGCGTTCTGGCTCCCTGAGCGATGAGATATCTCCGACCGCGCAGCGCTTCGTGGACGGCGCTGCTGCGGCACCGGCGTATCTGCCTTGCGTCTACGACCCGGCGACGGCCAGCTTCCAGGGAAACGGCGTGACGCATTCACGCCCCGTCGGCGTCACGATGAAGGTGTGCCCGAAGAACATCCCCAGGCTGCCGTCGGCGGTGCAGGGATTGGGTTCCACGACCAGCACCATCCCGGGACGCAGGACTTCGGTGAACGTCTCCACGTCCACACGATCGGCAAAGACGTGGGGCCCGCTGCTGATCAGGTCGATGCCGTGCACGTGAATCGGCCGCGACTGCGCGCCGTTTTCGCGGAAGAAGCGCCCCGCGCTGCGCATGGCTTCGACCGGCCTGCCGGGCGCGACCTCGGCCACGATGCGCTCGAAGCCGGGCAGGGCGATGTCGTCCCAGAATCTCTGCACGGCGGCGGTCGGCTTGCCCACGCAGATGGGCGAACCGATCTGCGCGGTGTAGCCCCGGTATCCGGCCGCCAGTTCCATGAGGATCATGTCGCCTTCACACAGGACCCGTCCCGAGGGGCGCGGGCTTCCGAAAATCAGGGCCGGCTCGGCCATCGGCGTCGATGACAGGATGATGAAATCCACGTCGCCGCCGCCTTCCAGCATGGCGTGCGCCGCGGCGGCGCGGAGCTGAGCCTCGGTCACGCCCGGCCGGGCGCGCTGCACCAGCGCTTCCATGGCGCGCGCGCACAGGCGGCCGGCGACACGGATGCAATCGAGCTCCTCCTCGCTGTGCACCGCCAGCAGTTCGTGCATCCATCCGCGGGTGAAAACCCACTGGGCCTGGGGAAGGGACCGCGTCAGCACTTCGAACTGGTTGACCGGCAGGTAGTCGCCGAAGCGCGGATCGACTTCGAGCAGGCCGATGCGCCCGCTCTCCAGGCCGAGCTCGCGAATGCGCTCGACCATGACTTCGGCGAAGCGCCCGCCGCGGCTGGAGCGCACGTCCGAGAGAGCGGCGGCGGTCTCGCGCCGCACGGCTTCGGCGTGGGTGCCCCCCATCGAGTAGATCAGGGTCGGCTCGCCTTCCAGCGGCACGACCACGTAATTGGCGATCGCGTGCCACTCCCAGTGGCCGGTGAGCCAGAGCATGCCGCCGCCGAAGCTCCAATGGTGAGGCCCGCCGGGCACGATGGCGCAGTCCAGTCGCTGTTCGCGCATCTTGGCGCGCAGGGCCGCGTAACGCCGCGCGTACTCCTGCGCCGAGAACTGCTCGTACCTTGCGTCGTGGTAGTAGGGCGTGCCGCGCATGTTGTTGAACAGGCGGTCCTCGTCGAGCTTGTGGCGCAGTTCCGACCAGGGCGCCGCAGCGGGGCGGACCGGGACTGTCTGAGCTGGAGACGTCATGGGCGCATGATCCTTTTCTGCAAGTGATTCAAGGCGGTCGAACCTCCATCCGCCCGCAAAGCCCTTACGCGGCAGCGCAGTGCGCGCGCCACCCTTTCACGAGGCATACCCCAGCCCGGATTCGGTCCGGCCGCGAGGTCTCGTCCCGTGTCAGCCTGCCTTTCCGGCGGCGCTCGCAGCGCCGGCACAACGGGTGTCAGTTGGGTTTCAGATTCGCCGCCCTGGCCGCGATTCCGAAGCGCTCGAGATCCTCGCGCATGAACTGCTCGAACTCCGCGCCCAGGAGCACGGACGGTTCGACCCCGATTTTGACGAGCTGCTGCTGGACGGCGGCCAGCGCCATGATCGCGGCCAGCTTGTCCATGAGCCTCGCCATGGTGGCCGAAGGCGTTCCCCTGGGCGCCAGCATGCCGCCCCAGCCGACACTCTGATAGGAAGGCACTCCCGCTTCCGCGATCGTCGGTACATCCGGCAGCTGGGACACACGGCGCTCGCCGCCCACGCCCAGCGCCTTGAGCCGCCCGGTCCGCACTTGCCCGAGCACCGCCGAAAGAGGCGTCACGTAATACTGGGTTTCGCCGGCGATCAGGGAGGTGATCGCCGCACCGCCCCCCTTGTACGGAACCACCAGCGCCTGGATATCCGCCAGCGCGTTGAAAAGCATCCCCGCAAGGTGGCTCGCCGAGCCCATGCCGGCTGTGGCCATGTTGAGCTGCCCGGGTTTCGCCTTCGCCAGGGCGATCAGTTCCTTCACGCTGCCGGCCTGCACGCCGGGAGGAACGACAAGGGCGTTGTGCGAAATCGAATACCTCCCGATCCCGGCGAAATCGCGAAACAGGTCGTAACCCAGATCCTTGTGCACATAGGGCAGGACCATGATGGGGCTGCCCACGGCGATCACCGTATAGCCATTCGGCGTTGCCGCCGCGGCAAGGCGCATGCCGATGGCGCCGCCGGCACCCGGCCGGTTCTCCACGATGACCGGCTGGCCCAGCGCCTCCGCCCGCGGCGGCGCCATGACGCGAGCGCTGTTGTCGCCGGCGCTGCCCGCGTCCTGGTGCACGATCATGCGGATGGGCTTGTTGGGATAGTCCCCCGCTGTGCCCGGCGCCTGCGCCTGTACTGCGTGAGATGCCGCGCCAACGAGCATTGCGCAGCCGATTGCAGTCAGTCTGGCGGCCATGGGAGCTTCCTTTGCCTCTTCAATGTGCGCCGAAAATCATACGCCGTCGTTCCCGAATGCGCCTTCCTTTTTCTGCGCCGCGAAGTTCGCATTCACGACGGTGCAGAGTGCGGGAAGCGCCGAAGGCCGCTTTCCTTCACGCGCGACTCAGGGTACGATTTTTCGACTGCGGCAGGGCGGCCTGCGGCAGACAAGCCGCGGTGAGACGCGAATGGGAGGCACTGCATGGCGCGCATCAGTTTCATACACCCCGAGGACATCGCCGATCCGGAAATGCGTTCCTGGATGGACGATGCGCTGAAGACCGGGACTCCCGGACCCGAGAACCAGGCCATCCGCGCTCACAACAAGGCGGTCATGCGCTCGTTCACGATGCTGGGCGTGACCATGCGCGCAGAAGGCGTGCTCGAGCCGGAACTGCGCGAATTGATGCGCGCGCGCATGTCGACTTCCTGGGGGCGCATGTTCAACACCGACTGCCACTATTGAGGGCAGATGAATTCTGCACAGTTCGTGCAGATCAAGGGCCACCGGATGTCGCTCCTGGACGAGAAGCAGTCGTTTCTGCAGTCCGACGAGTTCACGCCCCGCGAGAAGGTCGCCCTGCGCTATTGCGACGCGATCATCGGCAACCCGCTCGACGCCGACGACGCCATGTGGGAAGAACTGCACAGGCTGTTCACCGAACCGGAACTGGTGGAACTGGGGCACTACATCGGCTTCATGTCCGGCGGCCAGCGCTGGTTGCTCACGCTTCACACCCAGCACGGCGAACTGGCCGATTTCATGGCAAAGCGCGACGCCGAGAAGAAGAAAGGCGGCTCGCCCGAGCGAAACGAATCGGCCAGGAAGCACGCCAGCGTCGAGTAGCAGAACGCCTCCCGTTGGGGGGGGCGCACCAGCGCATCGGCCATGCCCTTCGGGACAGGGGTCGATCGTGGCGAGGTGCCGCGGCGCATCGCCGAGCGATCCGGTTGGATCTCCGCATCGGCAACACCGCCGGGGAGAAGGCATTCCCGCCTGTTCTGATCCTGAATTAATGCGATACTTTCAAATAGTGATGTATGTATCTTATTTGAAAACGAAATTCGTACTACGGAGCTTCTTGCTCGAATAGTTCACTTAAGTCCCTGTCGCAACACAAATAATTCCTCGACCTGCCTTGACCCCTCTACGAATTGTCACTAAAGTGGCACGTCGTAGCAAAAAGTGGGAATTTCTGGGATTGGTGGTATATCCCGGACAAGAAGGGGGCAGCCGGCGTGTTTCAGGGGGCCAGTGAACTCACACTCGATGCCAAGGGTCGCCTCGCGGTACCCACCAAGCATCGAGACGCGCTGCTCGCGGGCGGCACGCGGCTGGTTCTGACCGCACATCCGGACGCGTGCGTCCTGTTGTACCCGAAGCTCGCCTGGGACGCAGTAGCCGCGCGCGTCCAGTCCCTTTCCTCCTTCGACGAACAGACGCGCTGGTGGCAGCGGCTGCTGATCGGCCACGCCGAAGAGGTGGACGTGGACGGCTCGGGCCGTATCCTCGTCTCCCCGGCGCTGCGCAAGTTCGGGGGCCTGGACAAGAACGTGATGCTCGTCGGCCAGGGCAACCGCTTCGAGCTCTGGGACCTCGCCGCTTGGCAGTCGCGGTTGGGCGAGGCGCTGCCGCGCACCGGCGCGGCACCGCCGCCGGGTCCCGAGAACTTCTCGCTCTGACGCGGCGGTGAAACATGAACCGGTGCTCGCCAGCGAAGCCCTCGATGCGCTCGGCATCGACGCCCGCGCGCAAGGCACCTTCGTCGATGCGACCTTCGGCCGTGGCGGTCACGCGCGCCGGATACTCGAGCGGCTCGGCCCGCGCGGGCGGCTGGTTGCGCTCGACCGGGACCCGGAGGCGATCGCCGCGGGGGCGGCG
>JADLDQ010000109.1 GCA_020846575.1 Burkholderiales bacterium | reverse complement strand
CGCCGTCGAGGATGCCGGCGTCGCGCATGCTGGCGCCGCGCACCCGCAGCAGGTAGTGCGCCCGCGGCTTGAAGAGCGCAGGGTCGAGCCGGTAGCGGCCGTCGATGTGCTGCTCGGCGAGGATGGGGGCGCCGGCGGCGACGCGCCCCACCACCGGGATGCCGCCCGGCTCGCGGATGCGCAGCCCGCGCGAGGCGCCGGGGAGGATCTCGATGGCGCCCTTGCGCTCCAGCGCGCGCAGGTGGGCCTCGGCGGCGTTGGGGGAATGAAAGCCGAAGTGGGCGGCGATCTCCGCGCGGGTGGGCGGAATGCCGGTCTCTTCGAGATGGCTGCGAATGAGGTCGAGGATCTCGGCCTGGCGGAGCGTCAGTTCGTCCATGGGGGCTCGGGAAGGGGCGCTCAGGCAGCGGCGGCGTAGACGGCTTGCGGGCTGGCGACGCGGAAGCGCGGAGCGCGGCCGGACGGGACGGCGAGCTTGCCCAGCTTGAGCAGGCGGGCCTCGATGGCCGTGCGGCTGCGGCCGTGCTGCCCGGCGAGCTCGGGGATGCGGATGCCGGCGTCGAAGCCGGCGGCGAGCCGGCGGTCTTCTTCTTCCGACCAGGGCTTGCCGGCGTTGCCGGGAGGGGTGCGCGCCGGGCGGGGCGGCGGTGCTTCGCCGCGAAGCGCCTGCAGGGCGCAGAACAGGGCGCGGATCGTGTCGGGGTGCTGGTAGGGGCTGTCGGCCGGCCAGGCCTCGCCCGTGCGGGGGTCGATGCCGTGGGCCAGTGCCTGCAGGATCGACGTGGCGGTTGGTTTTTCCATGTCGGCGGTCTCCGGTGAGCTCGCTCGTGGCGTGGGATCGTGCCGGGATGACGGGGCCCGGCGCCGGCGGCGGGATGGGTGGCGACGAGCGGCGCCGGGAGCTGTAAATATATACAGTTTCCGGCGCAAGTCAAGCCGGCCCCGTGCGGCACCGGCGCGAAAGGCCGCGGCGCCCGGGGGACGCCCGCGGTGTGCCCGCTGCGGCGAAAAGGCAAGCGGGGCGCCGGACCCGGCGCCCCGCGCGAGGAGGGCTCGAGAGCGGGCAGGCGCCCGCCGCGGGCCCGCTCGACGTCAGCCCGCTTCCTGGTAGACCTGGGTGCGCTTGCGGCGCATGGCCGGGGTCACCATCATGATCAGGACGACGCACGCGAGCACCATGAAGGTCAGGCTGATCGGCCGGGTGAAGAAGACCGTCGGATCCCCGCGCGAGATCAGCAGTGCCCGGCGCAGGTTCTCCTCCATCAGCGGGCCGAGCACGAATCCCAGCATGAGCGGCGCCGGCTCGCATTCCAGCTTCACCAGGATGTAGCCGAGGAACCCGACGACGGCGCAGACGTAGAGGTCCATCGGGCTGTTGTTCAGGCTGTAGTTGCCGACGCAGCAGAACATGATGATGGACGGGAACAGCCAGCGGTAGGGCACCTTCAGCAGCTTCACCCACACGCCGACCATCGGCAGGTTGAGCACGAGCAGCATGAGGTTGCCGATCCACATGCTCGCGATCAGGCCCCAGAACAGGTCCGGCTTGGAGGTCATCACCTGCGGGCCGGGGGCGATGCCCTGGATGGTCAGCGCACCGAGCATCAGCGCCATGGTGGCGCTGCCGGGAATGCCCAGCGTGAGCGTGGGAATGAAGGACGTCTGCGTAGCGGCGTTGTTGGCCGCTTCCGGCGAGGCCACCCCCTGGATCGCGCCCTTGCCGAATTTCGATGGGTCCTTCGCGATCTTCTTCTCCAGCATGTAGGCCGAGAAGGCCGAGATCGACGGCCCGGTGCCGGGCAGCGTGCCGAAGAAGGCGCCGAGCAGGGTGCCGCGCAGGATCGGCGCGGCCGACTGACGCAGGTCCTGCAAGCTCGGCATGAGGCTGCCGACCTTGCTGGTGAAGACCTCGCGCGCCTCCTTCTTCTCCACGTTCATCACGATCTCGCTGACCGCGAACATTCCCACCGCGATGACGGTGAAGCCGATGCCGTCGGTGAGCTGGGGCAGTCCGAACGAGAAGCGGGCGAGGCCGGAGTTGACGTCGGTGCCGACCAGCCCGATGAGCAGACCGAGCACGACCATCCCCAGCGCCTTCACGAGCTCGCCGTGGGCGAGCACCGAGGCGCACACCAGGGCGAAGAACATGAGCGCGAAGTACTCGGCCGCGCCGAACTCGAAGGCCCATTCGGCGATGATCGGGCCGAACAGCGCGATCAGCAGCACGCCGAAGCACCCGGCGACGAACGAGCCGATCGCGGCGATGGCGAGCGCCGGCCCCGCGCGTCCCTGCCGCGCCATCTGGTAGCCGTCGAGGCAGGTCACCACCGAGGAGGTCTCGCCGGGCAGGTTGACGAGGATGGCGGTGGTCGATCCGCCGTACTGCGAGCCGTAGTAGATCCCGGCGAGCATGATGAGCGCCGGGATGGGGGGGAGGTTGAAAGTGATCGGCAGCAGCATCGAGATCGTGACCAGCGGGCCGATCCCGGGCAGCACCCCGATCAGCGTGCCGAGCACGCAGCCGAGCAGGCAGTAGAGCACGTTCTGCAGCGAGACCGCGACCCCGAACCCCATGATCAGATTGGAAAGGATTTCCATGGCGTGCGCTCCTCAGTCGAGACCGACGATCAGGCGGTACGGCAGCCCGAGACCGTAGATGAACACGCCGACCGCGAACGCGGACATCAGTACGGCGAGCACGGTGACCTCCAGCCAGCGGAACTCGTGTCCCGCCGCCGCGGCGATGAAGAACATCACGATGATCGACGGGACCAGGCCCACGCGCTCCATGAGGAAGGCGAACGCCACCATGGACGCGAGCACGAACAGCAGCGGCTTCCAGCCCCAGCCGCCTTCGACACGCTGCGGCAGACGCAGGCCGCGCAGGGCGATGACGATGCCGAACAGCAGCAGGATGATCCCAAGCACCCGCGGAAAGTATCCCGGCCCCATGCGCAGGGTCGTGCCCATCGCGAAGTCCTTGCTCGCGATCAGTGCGGTGACGGCGATCACGATGAACACCATCCCGGCGAGAAAATCCTTGTTGCTCTCGAGTGGAATCTTCATGGCTCCTCCGAGGAAAATGCGTGAGCCAGTCTCGTGTCGGGCTGCCGAGGGCGTCAATTCGGAGGAAGTGCGTAAGCTCGCGCGGCATGCGCACGGACGTAGGCAGTGGCCCGCGGGTGCGCGGGCGAGACCGCCGCGTCGGGTCGATGCGGGGGCCGGCGCGCGCGCGGCCTGCGGGAGCGACGGAGAGGAGAGTGCGTAGATCGCGATCCGTGCGGCCTTTCCCGGATGGGCGTACGGCAGCGGGCGAAAGGGTTGTCTGAACGCCGCCGGCACAGGCTGCGCCCGGCGCCGTCGTGGCAAATTTCACGGTTTGCCGCGAAGCCCTTCGGTACACTCGACGCGGCATCGCCGCACCGCGCACCGCGCACCCCGCCGGGACGGGGGCGGGCAGGCCCAGCGCACGGTCCTCACGAGGCAGCGGAAAGTGCGATGCCCGCCTATCCAAGGAGAGTCGATGAAACTGCTCAGGGACATCGCGTATTTCGCGATCTTCTGTCTCATGGTGCTTGGCATCGGCGGTGTGATGTATCACGCGGTGGGCAAGGGCGGGTGGATCGAGCGCGGGTTCGGCGGCGTCTTCAGCCAGGGGCTGGGCACCGTGCTCGCGCTGGTGGTCGGCGGCGTGCTGATCGTCTGGTTCGGGCGGCGCTGGATGATGGGGAAGCGGTCGCAGACCATCCTGAACGACTTCCTGCTCTACGGCGTCGTGGCGCTCGGGCTGTTCTTCGCCGCTCGTCTGATCCTCTACGGTTCCCTGTGAGCGTCGCGGCGAGCGAGCCGCGCGCTCTGACCGAGGTCCGGGCGCTGCCCCGCGCTTGACCGGCACTGCCCGGACTGCCGACAATCCAGGCGTCGTCCGCTTTCCGGCCACCTGCGTGCAGCGCGCAGGCGGGCCGGCCCGCACGGGCTTCGAACCGGGGGTGCGGGCGGCCATCATGCAACGGCACCGCCTCGCCGCGGGTCGCCGCTCTCGGGGAGAATCCATGTCACTGCCTGGCCCGCTTTCGGCCGCGTTGCGCCTGCCGGTGATCGGCGCGCCGATGTTTCTAGTCTCCGGTCCCGATCTTGTCATCGCCCAGTGCAAGGCGGGCGTGATCGGCTCGTTTCCCGCGCTCAATGCGCGCCCGCAGGAGG
>JADLDQ010000108.1 GCA_020846575.1 Burkholderiales bacterium | reverse complement strand
CGCTCGGCGCTCACGCGCCCGCGGCGCGGCGCCGCAGGAGAGCGCGCGGGTCGAGTCGCGCGCTCTGCGCGGGCGCCGCGGCGCGCGGCGCCCGCGCCGCACTCTCGCTTCAGTCGTCGCGTTCGCGCAGCAGATCGAGCGTGCGCAGCAGCAGCGCGTCGGTGCACTCGAACAGCGTCGCATCGCGCGCGGCGCTGATCTCGAAGGGCGTCCAGGACGGGACCACGAACACGTCGCCGCGCGTCCAGTCGAAGCGCTCGGCGCCTGCGCGCGTGCTGCCTTCTCCCTCGGTGATCGCGAACACGCCGCTCGCCGTGGTGCGGCGCCTGCGGGTCGATCCGCCGGCCGGAACGCGGTGGAATCGCAGCTCGATGGTCTTGAAGGCGGGCGTCGAGAGCGTGAGGGTGCGAACGCCGTTCGCGTCGGGTGCGGCATCGGCGAGCTGCGCCTGCGTGCGGGCGTACGGGAACCAGAACTCGTGCGCCTTCGGCTCCTCGGTCACCGGCTGGGGTCTGGCGTGGTCCTGCTCGAAGAACATCGGCTCCAGCAGGTGCACCAGGGGCACGTCGAGGTAGTCGATCCAGTAGCCGTTCTCGACGCCCTCGTTGTAGTGGCTGTGCCAGCACCAGTTGGGCGTCAGGAGCACGTCGCCGGCGATCATCGGCAGCTTGACGCCGTTCACCACGGTGTAGACGCCTGGGCCACCGTCCAGCATCAGGCGCAGTGCGTTCGGCGTGTGGCGGTGGGACTTGGCGTACTCGCCCGGCCTGATCATCTGGTAGGCGCAGATGATGGTCCTGGCGGTGGCGTAGTCGTTATCGCCGACCGGGTTGTACATGACCAGGTTGCGGCGCTCCGCGAGTTCGGTGTCGATCCACTCGGCGGCGCGGTCCAGAGCCAGCCGGCCGTGCGCGTAGCGCCAGTGCATGGGCCGGTACTCGCTGGTCGGTTGCGCCCACAGCGACGGACGCTTCTTGTGCCAGCCGGCGGTGAAGCGCGCCGCCGCGAGCGTGGGATAGAGCTCGTCCAGGTTGCCTGCTGCCGCGATCGCCGCTGCCGTGTCGTTGTTTCCCATAGGGACCTCGCTTCGCATTGTGGATACGTTGCGGTGGACCCCGGTGATTGTACCGCGCAGGAGCGGCGCGCCGGTTCACGGGACGGGACGACGCAACGCCCAGGCAGGAAGGCAATACGCCCGGCGCCACGATGAACTCGGCGCTCATCGAAAAATCGATCGGCCGGCCTGTACAGGCTTTCCCGACAGGTGCAAGCTGGCGCCATGAGAGCGAAGACCGGACCGCAACCCAGGAGCACGCGATGAATACCCCGGATGAAGCCGCGCGCAGCAGAATTCGTATCGCAGTGTTCTCCGGGCCCACGGCGACGGTCCAGAACAGCGAACCCCTGGTGACAGGCGCCAAGGCCCGCGAGAAGTACGGGCTGGTGCCGCTGCGCCATCGCGACGGTTCGCCGCCGCGCTTCGATGCGCTTCGCCCCCAGCGGCTCGCCGCTGCGGTCAAGGTGTACATCGAACAATTCAGCGCGCATCCCCTGGAGCGCGACTCGGCGCACTTGTACGGTTCGCCGGACGGTTACCTGGACCCGAACGGGGTGTTCCGCAGCGAGCGGTCCTCGCCCGAGGACAAACCGGTATACGAAGTGACGCTGCGCCCCGAGGACGGTCTGTACCTCCTGCCTTACATGGCGCGCCAGGCGAACGGCGAGCCCTGGGAAGACACCACGGCCTTCCCGCTCGCACCGCCCGCGAAATCGCGCCAGACCTTCTACCCGGACGCCTCGCGCATCTTCGAGGAGATCGACCGCTTCGGTCTGGACGAGAACGGCCTGGCGAACATGCTCTCTTCGAAGGCCGATTTCGATTTCTACCGTGCGGCGCCCTCGGGCGGCTATCAGAAGGGCCTGCCCGCGGCGCTGCGCACCGACGCGGGCGAGGGTGACATCCCGCCCGAGAAGTGGGGCGAGGACTTCTGGCCCTACCGGCCGGTGCACCTGCGGGGCGAGCCGCCCAGGGCGCGGCTGGCGCAGGTCACCAACATGGTCCAGACCGCGCTCGGCGGCGGCCGCTACGCGGGCGCGATCTGGCTGGAAGGCAGCCCCAGCGTCGAGGAGTCGATCTACTGGCTGAACCTGCTCATCGACACCACGGTACCGATCTGCGGTAATTCCTCGCAGCGGCCGCACGGCGCCCTCGCCAACGACGGCGATCGCAATATCGTGGACTCGGTCGACTACATCGTGTCCGGGATCTGGAAGGGGTCCGACGGGCGCGACAGCGTCGGTGCGGTGGCGGTGCTGGACGAGCTCGTGTTCCATTCGCGCGAGGTGCAGAAAGCGGACGCGCGGCCCGGCGGCTACGTGGCCACCGGTGGCCATGGCGGCATCGTCGGCACCATCGGGCAGCCGGGACCGCCGGCGCTCACCTTCCGTCCGGCGCGGCGCCACACCCATTGCTCGGCGCTGCGCCTGCCCGTGCTGCCCCGGGCGGTCTGCGGCGTGGCCCGCTCGGGCGGGCGCATCGTCGCGACCGAGGTGCCGGTGAAGGATGCGAACGGCGAGCTGCTTGCCGCGGCGATCCCGCACGTGTCGATCTGCAAGACGGCTCGCTACCTGCCCGAAGATGCGAGCGGCGATGCTGCGGCCGAGGTCGACATCCTGGCGTGCATCGGGCGCAACCTCGAAGCCACGCCGCTGGCGGGCTTCGTCGGTGAAGGCGCTGCGCCCTTCGGCGGCATGACCCGCAGCGTGGATGCCGCCCTCGAGCGCGCCGTGTTCAGCGGCATGCCGGTGGTGAAAGTGGGCAGGGGCAACGCGGAAGGCATGGTGCCGGTCAATCCCGGCTCGGTGTTCATCGCCGGGAGCAACCTCACCGCCACCAAGGCGCGGCTGCTCCTGATGGCCTGCCTGCTGAAGCTCGGGACCTTGCCGCCCGCGGCGGACCCCGCCAATCCCGGTGTGGCCGAGCGCGAGGCGGTGCGGCAGAAAGTTGCGCTGTACCAGGCGCTGTTCGACACGCACTGATCGGCACGCGGGGTGCAGCCCGCGCTGTCCCGCGGGCGCAGCGGGCGCCGGGGATTTGCAATAATCGGCGGGGCGCCCCGGCGCCTTGCCGCGCGCGGCACCCGTTGCGCGCCGTCCGGACGCGATGCGCCCGGACGCGACGCAGCAGTCGATCGTCGCGGCAGTCCCGAACCCCTCACCCGGAGGCAGCGTGCAGGAAACAGGAATCGAGCGTCTGGTGAAGCGGATCGACGCGCTGCTCGACCACGTCGAGGCGCTGCTGCCGCCGGTGCCCGCGCCGCCCGCCTGGAACGCGAGCAGCGCGTTTCGATGGCGCAGGCGCAACGGCCGCGGCCAGCTGCAGGCGGTGGCGCACCCGCACGCGATCCGCCTGGACAACCTGCGCGGGATCGATACCCAGAAGCAGGCGATCGAGGCCAATACCCGCCAGTTCGTGGCGCGGCGCCCGGCGAACAACGTGCTCCTGACCGGTGCGCGCGGCACCGGCAAGTCCTCGCTGGTGAAGGCGCTGCTCAACCGTTTCGCACGCGAGGGCCTGCGCCTGCTCGAGGTGGACAAGAACGATCTGGTCGATCTGCCGGATATCGCCGAGCTGATAACGGAGCGCCCGGAGCGCTTCATCGTGTTCTGCGACGACCTCTCCTTCGAGGCGAACGAGGCGGGGTACAAGGCGCTGAAGGCCGTGCTGGACGGCTCGGTCGCCGCTGCGCCCGAGAATCTGCTCGTCTATGCCACCTCGAACCGGCGGCACCTGATGCCCGAGTTCATGCAGGAGAACCTCGACTACCGGCACGCCGGCGGCGAGATCCACCCGAGCGAGACCTCCGAGGAAAAGATTTCACTTTCCGAGCGCTTCGGCCTGTGGGTCTCGTTTCACCCGTTCGACCAGGACCACTACCTCGACATCGCCGGGCACTGGCTGGGTGAATTCGGCTGCCGGCTTTCGCCAGCCGCGCGCGCCGAGGCGCTGCGCTGGGCGCTCGCGCGCGGCTCGCGCTCGGGCCGGGTCGCCTGGCAGTTCGCGCGCGACTGGGCCGGCCGTCAGGGCGCCGGCCGGAAGCGCGCGAGCGGCGCACGCGCGAGGCGCCGGTGAGCGCCGCCGGGGACGCGAGCGTGAGCCATGCGCGGCGTGCGTCGCTTGCCGAGGTGGTGGACGTAGCCGTCGCCGTGCTGATCCGCGCGCAGGACGGCCGCGTGCTCCTGGCGCGGCGGCCGCGGGGCAAGGTGTACGCGGGGTACTGGGAGTTCCCGGGCGGAAAGGTGGAGAGCGGGGAATCCGCCGTCGCGGCGCTGGCGCGCGAGATTCGCGAGGAGCTGGGCGTGGACGTCGGGGAGGCGCATCCCTGGATCACGCGCGTGTTCGAGTATCCGCATGCGCGCGTGCGCCTGCACTTCTTCCGGGTGCGTTCCTGGCTGGGGTCGGTGATCGCCCGCGAACACGACGCGCTCGCCTGGCAGGACGTCGCCTCGGTGGATGTCGAGCCGATGCTGCCGGCCAACGCGCCGGTGCTGCGAGCGCTCGGCCTGCCCGCGGAATACGCGATCACCCAGGCGGGACCCCTGGGGGAGGAACTCTTCATCGAGCGGCTGAGGCAGCGCCTTGCCGATGGTCTTGCCCTCGTTCAGGTGCGCGAGCCTGCCTATGCGCCGCAGCGCATGGAGAGCTTTGCCCGCCGCGTGGTGGCGATCGCCTGCCCCGAGGGTGCGCGCGTGCTGGTCAACGGCGATGCGGCGCTCGCAGCCAGGGTCGGCGCGCAAGGGGTGCACTTGACGGCGCGCCAGGTGGCCGCGATGGAGCGGCGCCCCGACCTGCCGCTGGTGGGTGCGTCATGCCACGACGCGCAGGAACTGCGCGCCGCCGAGCGGCTGGGCGTGGACTTCGCCGTGCTCGGCCCGGTGCATCCGACGCCGACCCACCCGGAGCGCGCGGCCATGGGCTGGCCGGCGTTCGAGCGCCTCGCGCGCGATGCCGCGATTCCCGTCTATGCGCTCGGGGGCGTCGCGCCGGGCGAACGGCACCAGGCCTGGGTGTGCGGCGCACACGGCATCGCGATGATCCGAGGCTCCTGGAGGCCCGCGTAACGGCCTCAGCCTCGCCGGTTTGGCCGCATCGCGTCGGCGCAAGCAGTGATCGGCAGCGCCTGAAGACGAGCCCGCCCAGGTGGCGGGCCTTTGTTGGGCGCAATGGCAATGGCGGAGGCGGTGAGATTCGAACTCAGGAAGGGTTTCCCTTTGCCGGTTTTCAAAACTGGCGTCGCGTGCAGACGCGGCGCGCATAGGCCGAGCCGTATGCAACCCGCCGAGAGCGTGAAGGTGAGCCCGTCGCCGTCGGATTTCGCCAGCGCTTTGCCTGCATTGATCCAGTCGCGGATCTGTACGTCGCGTATCGTTCCCGTCCCTGTCCTCTTGCCCGCTGGTGAGTAGCTAGCGTCGTTTCTGGCTACTCACTGCCTGCCGGGCTACTCGCGAGCGACCGGATGCCGGTCGCCCGTCAGATGTAACTCGCGTCCGTCGGTAGTCGGAATCT
>JADLDQ010000436.1 GCA_020846575.1 Burkholderiales bacterium | reverse complement strand
GACCCCACCCAAGACGGCTCGGTCTCCCCCTGGCCCATCAACGTCCAGGACATCAACCCCTTCGTCGCCGCCCTGACCGGCGCCGGCGTCGACCCCGCCGAACTCGCCGTCATCCCCGAGCCCGCCACCCTCTCGCTCCTGGCCCTCGGCGCCCTGGCACTGATCCGCAGGCGGTAACCACCGCACTGCCCCGGAGCCGTCGCACCCCGACCGCTCCCCGATGACCCTCTAAACAACAAGCCCAGGCATGGCCATGCCTGGGTCTGTTTACTCTTCTTGTCTTTCTTCCTCTCTTCCCTACAGCACCTCACACACCAGATCCCCCACCTCCGACGTCGAGCACCCCATCTTCCCCGCCGCCTGCGACTTCATCCTCGGCGTCGTCTTCTTGATCGCCGCCTCGATCCGATCCCCAGCCTTCCGCCACGGGAACTTCCCATCCTTGTCCGCCGTATTCTGAAGAAGCATCGCCGCCGCACCGATCGCCGCGATCGGGTTGATGATGTTCATCCCCGTGTACTTCGGCGCGCTCCCACCGATCGGCTCATACATGCTGATGCCGCCCCGATCTGGATTGATGTTCCCCCCCGCCGCCACGCCCAAGCCCCCCTGAATGATCGCCCCCAAGTCCGTGATGATGTCCCCGAACATGTTCGGCACCACGATCGTGTCATAGAACTCCGGGCTCTTGACGAACCACATGCAGCAGGCGTCCACGTGGTTGTAATCCCGCTTGATGTCCGGGTAGTCCTTCTCCCCGATCTCGTGAAACGCCCGGAACCACAGGTCCCCGCAGAACGTCAACACGTTCGTCTTGTGCACCAGCGTGAGCATGCCTTTACCCCCCCCGGAAGCCTTCTTCGCCCGGCAGTACTCGAACGCATACCGCAGGCAGCGCTCCGCCCCGAACCGCGTGGCGATCATCTCCTGCGTCGCCACCTCCTGCATCGTCCCCTGCCGCATGATCCCCCCGTTCCCGCAGTACAGGTCCTCCGTGTTCTCACGGATCACGTCGAAGTTGATCTGCTCAGGCCCCTTGTCCCGCAGCGGCGTCTCCACCCCCGGGTACAGCCGCACCGGCCGAAGGTTGATGTACTGATCCAGCGCGAACCGCACCCGCAGCAGCAGCCCCTTCTCGAGAATCCCGGGTTTCACTTCCGGGTGTCCCACCGCCCCGAGCAGGATCGCGTCGAAGTTCTCCCGCAGGTGCGCGATGTCCTTGTCGTCGATGATGTGCCCGCTCTTGAGATACCGATCCCCCCCGAAGTCGAACGCCGTCGTCGTGTACTCGAACTTCTCGAGCTTCGACACCGCCGCCACGACCTTGAGCGCCTCACGCACCACTTCCGGACCCGTCCCGTCGCCCGGCAACACCGCAATCTTCAGAGCCATGTCTAACTCCTCGAGGAAACAGGGCCAAAAACCAAAGGGCAAGGCGGATACAGATATCAGACCCCACCCCCCCCGGCAAGGCCGCGGCATCCCCTGTTTAGCGGGCGATCGCAGATCGCCGCGTCCCCCCACGCCCCTCCCCGCGAAAAAATCTCCAAAAGACTTCTCCCAGGGGCTTGACATATTACAAATGTAATCTATCCTGGGATTACATCTGTAGGAGAACCCCCCCCCCCCGGAACCCCCCCATGCCCCCCTCCCTCCCCCCCATCCCCGACAGCGAATGGAAGGTCATGCAGCTGCTCTGGGACCACGCCCCCCTCACCGCCGCCCAGATCGCCGACCGCCTCGCCGCCCCCAACGGCTGGAGCCCCAAGACCGTCATGACCCTCATCCACCGCCTCGTCAAAAAAGGCGCCGTCGCCTACGACAAGCAAGGCCGCGCCCACCTCTACCGCCCCAAGCTCCGCCAATCCCAGTG
>JADLDQ010000107.1 GCA_020846575.1 Burkholderiales bacterium | reverse complement strand
GGCATCGGATGAGCCCCGTGTCCACCGCTCGACGCCTGCTGCGCATGCACCGGCCGCCGTTCGCCAGGCGCGGCCCATCCTGAACGAGGAGCAGATCATGTCCACCCGCAAGTCCTTCGATCACGGCAAGGTTCTCCCAGCCCTGGCCATCCTGAGCGCAGCCGCCATCTCCTGGGGAATCTCCGCTGCGCTCGCCGGCGCGCTCCTTCTCCAGCCGGTCCTCGCGGCCGATCCGGTGCTGCTCACGCCGCTGCCGGGCAGGCCGCGACTGGCGCGCCTGGAGATCGAGATCTGGCCGGAGTACGACCGTCCGGCCGCCGCCCTGGTATTCCTCAGGGGCGAAATCGCCGCCGGGACAGGCAACGCGGTCTCGCTGCGCATACCGTCTTCCTCGGGAGGACCTTCCGCGGTCGCCTACTCCGAGACCGCCGGCAGCAAGCTGCTCAACCTGAACTACCGTCGCAGCGACGCGAAAGACCACGTGACGCTCGACATCCAGCCGCCGCAGCGCTTCTTCCACGTCGAGTTCTACGACCCGCTGGGCAGCTCGGGCGGCAAGCGCGAGTACCGCTACCGCTGGCCCGGCGACCTCGCGGTGGACCGCATGAGCATTCAGGTGCAGCAGCCCGCGGGAGCGGAGGAGTTCTCGGTGGTTCCGGAGATGAAGGAAAGCGGCACCGGCAGCGACGGCCTCACCTACTGGCTGCAGCACATGGGCGCGCTGGCGGCGGGCAAGGCGCTGCCCCTCACGGTGCGCTACGCGAAGAACGACGCGCGCACCACCCGGGAGCTGCTGGCGCTGAACGCACCCGCCCCCGCGGGCGCGCCGCTCGCCTCGGAGCCCCCGAGCGGCGCTCCCCAGAGCGCCGGGCGCACGCCGCCGGGCGCGGTGGACCGCTACGCCGACTGGATCCCGGCGGCGATCTTCGCCGTCCTGGGCATCGTCGCGGCGGGGTTTCTGTGGCGGCGCAATCGAATGAAGGCCGCGCGGGCGAGCGGCGCCGCCGGGTTCTGCACGCAGTGCGGCAGCGCGCTGCGGGCGGGGGACCGGTTCTGCTCGAAGTGCGGGAAGGCGGTCGCCGGATAACCGGCGCGGTCAATGTCGAGGAGCCCGACCTGTTCAACCGCCTCGTCGGGGATTTCCTCGCGCTCGTCGATTCGGGCCGCTGGCGCGCGCGATCCGCGCTCGCTCAGCAAGTCCACCATGGCGAAGCGCGGCCGCTGAAGAGCAACCTGCCGGCGGCGGCCCGAAATCCTGCGCGCTCGAGCGCCTGCCGGCACGACGCCGGCCGCGCTCGAGCTTCAATCGCCGTTTCCGCGTGCGCCCTGCCGCTCGCTCGGGTGCCCCTCAGCCGCCCAGGCATCGAGCAGCATGTAGGCCACCGCCAGCAGCACCGGGCCGACGAAAAGGCCCAGCAGTCCGAACGCGATCAGCCCGCCGATCACGCCCGCGAAGATGAGCAGCAGCGGCAGATCGGCGCCCTTCTTGATGAGGATGGGCCGCAGCACGTTGTCGAGGCTGCCCACGATCACCGCCCACACGAGCAGCGCGATGGACCACCCGGTCGAGCCCTGGAACCACAGCCACACGAGCGCGCACACCAGCACCGGCACCGCACCGATCTGCGCGACCGCGAGCATGAACATGAGCGCGGTGAGGACCGCGGCGAACGGCACGCCCGCGACCCACAGGCCGATCCCGCCGAGCAGCGCCTGCACCAGCGCCGTCACCACCACGCCGAGCGCCACGCCCCGGATCGCCTGGCCCGCGAGCTGCACCACCTGGTCGCCGCGCTCGCCTGCGAGCCGGCGGGCGAAGCGGCGCACCCAGGCGGCGCCATTCTCGCCGGTGGCGTACATGATCCCGGCGATGATCACGGTGAGCAGGAACTGCACGCTCACCAGACCGAAGCCGCCGACTTCGGCGGCGAACCAGCGCGCCAGGTCGCCGGCGTAGGGCGCCACCAGCCGCGCCAGCTCCGCGGCGCCCTTGGCGGCGTATTCCGTCCAGACCGCCGCGGCCTTCTCCCCCACCATCGGGACCTTCGCCACCCAGTCCGGCGGCGTGGGGATGGTGAAGTCCCTGAGACCCTTCACCCATCCCGCGATCTCGCCCGCGTTCGCGACCAGGGTGCCGATCGCCGCGGAGAACGGTGCGACGAAGACCAGCAGGAGCGCCAGGACCATGACCGTGACCGCGAGGCCGCGGCGGTTCCACAGTCTTTTCTGCACGCCCAGCATCAGCGGCCAGGTGGCGACCACGATCATCGCCGCCCAGATGATCGCGGCGAGGAAGGGCCGCAGGATCCAGAACGAGGCGAGCATCAGCCCGCCGAGAAACAGCACCGCGAGGACGTTTCGGGTGAGGTCGCGACTGGGTTCGGTCATGGGGGCGCCCGGAATCTGCGCGATGTTACCCCGCACCCGCTCGCGACCGCGCGGCATTTCCGTGCGCGCGCGCTGCGATCACCGCCCGCGGTGCGCCTGCGCGATTGATGCAGGTCAAAGGCGGGGCGCGGCGCGTTCCTGGCATCGGACCGGGAACCGCCGCTGGGAGCAGCGCATACCGGTCCAGAATTCGCTCGAGACAGGCCGCTGGGTCAATTCCTCCTGGAAGATGTGCCTGTTCGCGTGCAACATCCGGACGCTGGTGTCGGACGAGGGCGTGCTCGTCAAGATCGAGGGCAACCCAGGCTGTTTCAGTTCGTCTTTTTCTGACGCATGCGGGGGTTGGGCTTCATCACACTCCCGGTCCGGTACTGCGGCTGGTATGCCATAGCGCGACAACCTCAACGGTGTCTCGTCGCAACCGGTAGTAGAGGTAGTAGTGGATCCGCTCGAGATGGAAACGGCGAATCCCTCGGGCTTTCGCGTTTGTTGCAGTCGCGCCGATTCGTGGATGTGCTCGAAGGAGCGCGAAGGCTTGGTCAAGCTCTTCGTGGACAGCCCCTGGAGCAAGAGGACGATTCAGTTCCCACCATTCGGCGGCGCGCCGAATGTGGCCATGAGCGCGGCGTGTGACCCGAAGTGAGAACTCCGAGGTCAAGTTCGGCGACGCGGCAGACTCTCTAGTACTTCTTCGCCGGAGAGCGTCTCACCTCGATCGGCTTCGGCGATCGAAAGGAGGATCTCGGCTTCTTCCTCGGGCGTGAGTTCGAAAGTCCCCTCAGCTTCACGCGCGAGAACGGTAACGACCGCGCCCTCTTCGAGAGTCACCCCGTCGACAACGACTTTGCCCTGAACAACCCTACCCGTCGCGACTTTCATGGCGGTGATCTTACTCCCTGACGCACGGGAACACACGATGACGCCCAACGAATAGCGCTTATCCGCCGCCTCACGCGTAGGTCGTGGCGAGCAGCGTGCGGGCACGCAGCGTCGCCCCGGAGTCCATGACGCGCGCGACCTGCCCGCGCGTGAGAATCTGCGCCAGGCGCTTGGGCACCTTGGCCATGGGAATGTCCAGACGCATCTGGGCTTGGCGCAGCACCTTGCCGTACCGGAAGCGAAACGCACACGAGGCCTGATTGACGCTGGCGTAGGCGAGCTTGCGCTCGGTGATCAGGTGCAAGCAGATAGGCTTGGATCCGTGGCCCATCCAGGACGTCCGGCGGCTGCCGGCAGTGCCTGGCGAGTGCCGTTGCGCAGGCCAGGTAGGACTCGCGCGTGCGCGGGGAAAATCCACGCAAGCACCATCGCTTCGTCCATGCGCTTGCGCAATTGCGTCATGTCGCTCTCCTTGTCAAGTTCGGGAAGCTTCCCGAAGGAAAGCGTAAGACGACCGGGCGCCGCGCCAGGAGACGCAACGGCAGATGAGAAACGGGAATTCCGAAAACGACAACGCGGCGGCAGATCGTTCCACCACCGCGTCAGCGGTTTAGTTCAACGGAAAATAGGCGTCGAGGTTGGGCGTCTTTTCGAGCAGCGCCCAGCGGTCGTCCAAATCGTCCTCGCGCGGCAAGAAACCGTGCACGTTTCCCCGATCTTGAAGACGCGCAGCGTCTGCTTCGACTGGCGCGCGGCGGGGATGACGGGATTTCCGCCCAGGTCCGCCGGGCTGACCGACTTTCCGGCGTCGGGCAGAAGCGGAGGGTAGGGCACGGTGATGTGGTGGTTGTAGACGGATTCCCAGCCCTTGAAGACGAGTTCCGGTATTGCCTGATCCTGGAGAGAAAGCGCGGCTTTCCCTGTGTTCGGGGGAGCGCGAGGAGCGAGCAGCCCCCCGCTCCTATATCTCAATCCGGCGCTATCAACCGCAGCCGCGGAAAGTAGTCCCGGTAGCGCCGTGCGTCGCGGGTGAGCAGTGCGTAGCCGGCGAGCGACGCGTGCGCACCGATGTAGAAGTCGGGCAGCGGCGAAGACCGGGTGCCGCCGCGCTTGCGATAGAGCTTGTAGGCCTTGGCGGCGAGAAACGCCGCTTCCCACGGCAGCGCTTCCCGATCAAGGTCGTAGGGCGCGAGTGCGCGCTCCAGGTCCTCGATGGTGGCGAAGTTCGCAGCGACCTCGGCGTAGACGATCGGGTTGACGACCCCGCGCGCCTCGTCCACGACCCCGGCGAGTTGCGCGGAGGACCAGTCGATCCAGTTGGGATCCTGGTACAGCACGTCTATCAGGACATTGCTGTCCACCAGTACCGGCGCGGGGGAGTGGTAGGACGTGCGCGGCTCGCGGGCGCGCCGGCCGCGCATCAGTCCTCGCCCCGCAGAAAGGCCATGATCTGGTCGGTGGTCCAGCCGCGGAACATCGGCTCGTTGGCACTGCCGCGCGACTGCTCGACGGCCCGCCAGCCCTTGGAAAGGGACTTCCTGACCGGCTTGAGGATCACCTCGCCTTCCCGGTATTCGAACTCCACTTCCGTATTCGGGAGAAGGCCTGCTCTTTCGCGCAGTTCCTGCGGGATGGTGACTTGACCCTTGCTCGTGATCCGCATGACGCGCTCCGGTAATACCGATGACGGGTAAGAATCTTACCGGAACGACAATTGGCGATACAAGCGTGCCCGGCGCAGGCCGGGAGGTTCTAGGACGCCGTCTTCCCCCCGAAGCGCTCCCTCCACCGCGGCAGCACCTCGGGGTTGTACACGTTGTCCGGCACCCCGCCCTCCAGCACCGCCAGCGCCGAGCGCGTCACCCAGGTGATGCCGGGGGCGAGGCCGCTCCTGAGGTTCGAGGACACCATGTGCGGCGAGAGCAGCACCTTGTCGCCCAGGCGCAGCAGCGGCGAATCCAGCGCCAGCGGCTCGTCCTCGAACACGTCGATGGCCGCGCCGGCGATGGCGCCGCGCGCCAGCGCCGCGGCGAGCGCTCCCTCGTCCACGCATTGCCCGCGCGAGGTGTTGATGAAGACCGCCGATGGCTTCATCAGCGCGAATTCGGGTGCGCCGAAGAAGCGGCGCGTCTCGCGCGTGAGCGTCACGTGCAGCGAGACCACGTCGGCTTCCTTCAACAGGCCCGGCAGGTCCATCGCCCGGCAGCCGTGCAGGGTGAAGCGCGCGGGTTCCACGTAGGGGTCGCAGGCGAGCATCCGCACCCGCCAGGGCGCGAGCAGTTCCGACAGGCGCCGCCCGATGCGCCCCAGGCCGACGATGCCGACGCTGATGCCGGCGTACTCGTCTTCCATGCGCCGGCCGAGGTACACACCCTCCAGCGCCGGGTCGCGCCAGCCGCCCGCCTTCACCGCGGCGTCGCGCTCGCGCAGCTTCTTCAGAAGCCCGAGCATCATGCCCATCGCGCCTTCGGCCACGCCGCCCCAGTTCGCCTCGGTGGGCCCGTGGATCACCATGATGCCCATCTCGGTGGCGGCATCCACGTCCACGTCGTCCACGCCGACGGTGAACTTGCACACCGCGCGCAGCGCCGGGCCGGCGCTCTCCATGACGCGGCGGGTGATCGGGCTGGAGCGGATCGAGGTGCCCAGCAGCAGCACCGAGCCCTCGGCCATGCGGCACATCTCGGCTTCGCTGTTGCCCTTGGGCGTGTGCCAGGACGCCTTGCCGAACAGCAGCGAGCAGCCGGCCGCTTCCAGCGGCGCCTGGTAGCGGGCGTCGGTCTCGACGGGTGCGAACACGAAGACTTTGCGGGTCATGACGGGATCGCGATCAGATTCGTTTGAACGGGGCCGTGAAACACCGGCCCGGATCGTACACCGCGACGCGCCGAGCGGCCACCGCAGGCGAAGCGACCCGGGTGCGGTTCGAGCGGTGGGACCGCGGCCATCTCTGGCGGCGCCCGGCCCGCGTCATCGCGCGCCATCGAGGCATGCCTGCCAGGTCCGGCGCTTCGCGCGGGCGACCGGTTTCCCGCGCGAATCGGTGTTCCCGCCGCGGGTCACTTGAGGGTATCGAGCAGCTCGAAAGTGCGCTGGTTGGCGAGTTGCGCCGCCTCCGCCTGGAAGCTCGAGGAAGCGAAGCCGTGCGGGGCCGCGTAGACGTACGCCGCGACGTTCGCATTCTTCTGCGCCGCCGCGAGGATGCGATCGCGCTGCTCATCCGGGTAGGTGTGGTCGTGTTCGGCGATGTGCAGGATGAGCGGCCGCGCGATCAGCTGCAGGTCCTCCAGGAAGGTGTGGATGCGCGTCCCGTAGTAGCTCACGCCGGCATCGGCCCCCAGCCGCGACACGCCGATCAAGGCGAGGTTTCCGCCCACGCAGTAGCCGTTGACCGCGACTCGGCCGTTGCACTCGGGCATCGCGCGCACCGCGGCGATGCTCGAGCGCACCACCTCGATGCAGGTCGGGAACTTGTGCGTGGCCCGGTAGCTGCCGTCCTCGCCACGCGCCACGTCCCAGAAGTAGTCGGGCGCCACCGCGAGAAACCCCTTCGAGGCGAACTGGTCCGCGATGTCGTGGTACAGGGGTCTCAGGCCGAAGATGTCCACGCCGAACACCACGCCCGGGCTGCGGCCGCCGGCGGGCTGCGAAACATAGGCGTTGAACGCGTTGCCCTGCGCGTCCCGAAGTTCGATCGTCCGGCCCGCCATCGCCATCCTCCTCGACTTCTCTCGCGGCAGTATAGCCGTGGACAGGCGTGGAACGAACGTGCGAAATTTCCCGACCCCTGGCAGCGAGCGACGACGTAATGGCGAGATTCCTGGCCGGTGCGATGGAGGCCGTCTGGCTCCTGGCCGCTTTCCTGATCCCCCTCGCCGAGGCGCACCAGACCTGGCTGCTGCCGCGCTTCGACATGCCCAAGGTGTTCGCACTGCGCACTCTGGCGCTGCTGTTGGTGGTGCTGTGGGTGTCGGCGTGGGCCGTGCGCCTCCCCGGCGCGAGCGCACGAGGAACCGGCGATGCCCGGGGCTGGCTCCGCCCGGCGCGCGGCGGCCTGGTGGTCGCGGCCGCGGCGGCTGTCGCCCTGGCAAGCCTGTTCTCGTTTCTCGTCTCACCGCTGCGCAGCGTGGGGCTCTGGGGCGTGGATCCCGGACGGGACTCCGGGGCCCTGTTCAGCATCGGCGCGTACCTGGTGTTCTTCGCCGTCCTGGCGAGAAGGCTGCGAACGCGGCGCCAGTTCCGGCGCCTGCTCTGGGCGCTCACGGCGGCTTCCGTCATCGCGGGCCTTCGCGGCGTGGGCCAGCACTTCGGCTGGGACCCGTTCATGGTCGATGCCCTGCCCATGGAGCGCGTACAGATGGGCTTCGGCAACCCGATCCCCGCAGCGGCCTACCTGATCATGACCATTCCGCTCACCGTCGCGCTGGCGCTGCAGTACGGCCAGCGCCTGAGCTTTCTCACCCATGCCCTGGCCGGTGCGATCCTGATCTGCGCGCAGCTTGCGGCGCTGCTGTTCACCCTGAGTCGCGGCCCCTGGATCGGCCTGCTCGCGGGCCTCGCGCTCATGCTTGCCGCGTTCGGCCGCACCGGCGGCTGGCGCGCAGTGGCGAGGCCCGCGGCGATGCTGGTCATCGCTCTGGCGCTCGCGCTGGCCCTCGGGCGTATCCCGGTCCCGGGTACGGGTCCCGCGCAGGACGCGCTCGCGCAACGGCTCGCCTCGGTGGCGCCGGAACTGACGGGCAAGCTCAGCCAGCGCTGGGCCATCTGGGCGCCTGCCGCCCAGGTCTTCCTGCAATCCCCCTGGTTCGAACCCGGGC
>JADLDQ010000106.1 GCA_020846575.1 Burkholderiales bacterium | reverse complement strand
TTCTGCATGAAGCCGGCGATCCGGTCCAGGTGAAACAGCAACGTCGCGCGTGAGTAGCCGAAGCAGTCCAGCGCACCCGCCTTCGCCATGCACTCCAGCACGCGCTTGTTCATCGCCTTCGCCGGGGCGCGGCGGCAGAACTCCTCCAGGTTGGCGTACGGCCCGTTCTTACGCCGCTCCTCCAGCAACTCCTCGACCGGACCCTCGCCCACGTTCTTGATCGTCGCCAGGCCGAAGCGGATCGACTTCTTGCCTTCCTCATCCGTCTCGATGCAGAAGTTCGATTCGCTGTGGTTCACATCCGGCTGGAGCACCTTGATCCCGAGCTTGGCGCACTCGGCCACCGCCGCGCCGACGCGCTCGGCCGGGTTGGGCGCGCTGCCCGCCAGCATCAGCACGGCGGTCATGTACTCGGCGGCGTAGTTCGCCTTCAGGTACGCCGTCTGATAGCTGATCGTGGCGTAGCACACGGCGTGCGACTTGTTGAACGCATACCCGGCGAACGGCTCGACCAGGTCAAAGATCGCGGTGGCGTCCTCCGCCTTGTAGCCCTGCTTCACCGCGCCCTGGACGAACTTATCCCGCTCGGCCGCCATCACCGAGGCGATCTTCTTGCCCATCGCCTTGCGGATCTTGTCCGCCTCGCCCATCGTGTAGCCGGCGAACTTCCACATGATGAACAAGACCTGGTCCTGGTAGACGATCACGCCGTACGTCTCGTCCAGGATGTCGCCCAGGTCCGGGTGCGGGTAGCGCACCTCCTGCCGTCCCCACTTGGAGCCGATGTAGTTCGGGATCTGCGCCAGCGGCCCCGGCCGGTAGAGCGCGACCATCGCCGCCAGCTCCGCCACCGAGGCCGGCTTTAGCTCCTGGATGTAGCGGCGCATGCCGGAGGACTCAAGCTGGAACACGCCGAACGTCTCGCCCTCGCCCAGCAGCTTGTACGTCTTCTCGTCGCCGTCCGGTAGCGTCACCAGGTCCAGTTCGACGCCCTCGTACTGCTTGATCAGGTCGATCGCCCGCCCCAGGATCGTCAGGTTGGACAGGCCGAGGAAGTCCATCTTGATCAGGCCGATCTCCTGGGCGATGTTCATGTCGAACTGCACCATCGGCAGCGCGTCGTCGCCGCCCTTGGAGATCTTCTGCAACGGGGCGACATCGTACAGCGGTACCCCGGCGATGATCACGCCCGCCGCGTGCGTGCTCGCGTGGCGGGAGACGCCCTCCAGCTTGCGCGCCGTATCCACCAGCCGCCGCACGCCCGGCTCCGCCTCGTACACCTGGCGCAGTTCGGCGGACTCCTCCAGCGCCTTGTCCAGCGTCATATGCAGCACGGTCGGCACCAGCCGCGCCACCCGGTCCACCTCCGGCAGCGGCATCCCCAGCGCCCGGCCGACGTCGCGGATCGCCGCCTTTGCGCCCAGTGTCCCGAAGGTCGCGATCTGCGCTACCCGGTCGCGGCCCCAGCGCTCCGCCGCCCACTGGATCAGTTCGTCCCGGCGCTCGTCGGCGATGTCCAGGTCAACGTCGGGCATGTCCTTGCGTTCGGCGTGGAGGAAGCGCTCGAACACCAGCTTCGGCCCGATCGGGTCGATGTTGGTCACGCCCAGGCAGTAGAGCACGATGCTCGCCGCCGCCGAGCCGCGCACGCCGGTCGGGATCTTGCGCTTGCGCGCCTCGCCGACGATCTCCGCCACCAGCAGCATGTAGGCGGCGAAGCCCGTCTTCTTGATCACGTCCAGCTCGTAGGCCAGCCGCTGCCGGTGCGTGTCCTCCAAGTCTTGACCGTAGCGCCGCTGCAAGCCCTCGTAGCAGACCTGGGCCAGATACTCGTCCGTGTTCATCCCCGGCGGCATGTCGATGTCGGGGAACGGAATCCGGCCGAACTCCAGCTCGATATCGACCATCTCCGCGATCCGGAGCGTGTTGTCCACCGCCTCCGGGTAGGACTGGAACACGGGCAGCGCCAGCATCTCCTCGCGCGACTTCAGATAGTAGGAGCCGCCCTCCAGCCGCATCCGCTTGACGTCGTGCACCGTCGCGCTCGTGCCGATGCACAGCAGCACATCGTGCGGCTCGGCGTCCTCCGGCGCGACGTAGTGCAGGTCGTTGGTCGCCACCAGCGGCAGGCCCGTCTGCTTCGCCAGTTTGATCAGGCCGGGGTTGGCCTTGTCCAGCAGCCCGCGCAACTCGGCGTCCGCGCCGTTGTGGTCCTGGATCTCGATCCCAACCGCATCGAACAGGTCGGTGTATTCGCCGAGGATGCGGCGGGCCTCCGCCTCGTTGTCGGCCATCAGCGCCTTGAACACCTCGCCCGAGGGGCAGCCGGACAGGGCGATGATCCCCTTGCGATGCTGCTGCAGCAGTTCCTTGTCCATGCGGGGCTTGTAATAGTAGCCCTCCAGGTGCGCCTTCGAGGTCAGCGCCACCAGGTTGCGGTAGCCCTCCGCGTTGCGGGCCAGCAGGGTGAAGTGAGAGTAGGCGTTCTTCTCCCGCGGGTCGCGCGAGAAGCGGCTGCCCGGCGCGAGATACGCCTCCACGCCCAGGATCGGCTTGATCCCACGCTTCTTCGCTTCTTTGTAGAACTCGATCACGCCGTACATGCCGCCGTGGTCGGTGATCGCCACGGCGGGCTGACCCAGGTCCAGCACGCGGTCCATCAGCGCGGGGATGCGCGACATGCCGTCCAGCAGCGAGAACTCGGTATGCGTATGCAGATGGGCAAACACCAGCAGCGACCTCTAGCGATCAACTGTTCTTATCCTACCCTGCCGGGAGGGCTGTCCGGGTCAATAACCTGACGTGAGTTTCCCAGCTTGACGCCCTGCTCTGATTCTCGGTGCGTGCATCCCGGTTGGATACGAGGGATACCCACCGCCACACCGCGCAACCTCCCCTGGCCCGAGGGTCGAATACCCTCCCGAGCACATGCCGCCGTGCATCCCGACGCCCAGGCACTCACCCGCCCGAGCGTTGAAAGCCATTACGAGATCACACGACACCGTAGGGGCGCACAGCCGTGTGAACGGCCCCGGGAAAAGTGGAGGCTCCCAGTTGTGCGAGGATGGAGCGATGAGTAAAGGCAGCACGTATCCCCCAGAGGTCCGTGAACGGGCGGTGCGCTTGGTGCAGGAGCACCGGGCGGCGTATGCGTCGGAGTGGGCGGCGATCACGTCGGTCGCCGGCAAGCTCGGGATCAGTGCCGAGTCGTTGCGCAAGTGGCTGCGGCGGACGGAGGTGGACGCGGGCCAGCGGCCCGGGGTGACGACGCCGGAGCGGGAGCGGATCCGGGAACTGGAGCGGGAGAACCGGGAGTTGCGCCGGGCGAATGAGATCTTGAAGGCGGCGTCGGCTTTTTTCGCGCGGGAGCTCGACCCGCGCTTGCCGATGCGGTGACGTTCATCCAGGCGCACCGGAGCCGCTGGGGCGTCGAGCCGATCTGCCGCGTGCTGCAGGTCGCGCCCTCCAGCTCCTACGCCGCGATCCGGCGACCACCCTCCGCCCGAACGCAGCGGGATGCCGATCTGGCAGTGGCGATCCGGCAGGTGTGGGACCAGGAGCGGCAAGTGTACGGGGCGGATAAGGTGTGGAACCACCTCAACCAGGATGGCGTCCGCGTTGCCCGCTGCACGGTCGAGCGGCTGATGCGGGCTGCGGGGCTGCGGGGCGTGGTGCGCGGCCAGTGCCGGGTGCGCACGACCCAGGCCGCCGACGGCGACGCCCGGCCGGCGGACTTGGTCGCCCGCCAGTTCCACGCGGACGCCCCCAATCGGTTATGGGTGGCCGATCTGACCTATGTCCGCACCCAGACCGGCTGGGT
>JADLDQ010000435.1 GCA_020846575.1 Burkholderiales bacterium | reverse complement strand
ATCGCCGCTCTTTTCATGTCCATGCCCTCAAGCAGCCCCCATGCCAACTCGCCCCGCCTCATCCGATCCTCTTGCCGCGCCAGAATTGCGGCGTGCCTCCCGACGGTTCGGGCGCCCGCGGCGCGGCATCACCGCCCGCCTCGCCCACCACCCCAGCCAACCGAAACTTCGCGAAAATCGCCTGCACCCCAACAAGGTCCCGCCCGCTCGCCAATGCAATGTCCTTCACCGTCCGCACCCCGTCGGCCAGCAGCAACAGGCCCAACTCCTCCGGTGTCGCCTCCAGCCCCGATTGCACCCCACCCGGCAAGTACCTCGGCACCGCCCCGGCCAACGGCATCGCTGCCGCCAACGATCGCCGCTCAACAACCTCTTGCCGCACGTTCTCAATCAACTGCGCCGTCGGGTATGCCGCCAGCGACTGCCCCCCCGTGTGCGCCCCCGCCTCAAACGTGAAGTCGCCCTCGCCCAGCGAGGCAATCAGTGCCAGCGCATCCAGACCCGCCAGATCCCCACTCCGGGCATCGACCAATTGCCCAAACTGAAACCCAAGCATCGAATGCGCCCCTCCATGCCCAATCACAAGCACCCCCGATTGTGCCGAGGCGCTCAATAGCCTCACCACTTCTCCAATATCCAATGTCTGTAAATTACCAGATAACATGCGGAAGATGTATTGTTTTGATCTTTTATGGTCTAATATTGCCTTTCGTGAGAGTTGGCGTATTCTCTGAGCAAGTCCCATACCGAGAGGCTCGCATTCTTCTGACACGTCGGGCGAACGGCGCGGGACTTGCTTCGGAATTGTTATGCGCGTGGAGATTGCCGTGGTTCCAGACAAGACGGCCCGGTGGCTTGAACTCAGCCTCGCCGGCGTCGAAGGCCTTCTCCTTTCCCGCTTCGAGACCAGGCGCCGCGAGGACGCGGGGCACCTGGAACTGCTGGTCATGGATGGCGAGCAGCCGGGTCCCGACTTCTTGGCCCTATATCGCGCTTACGCCGCCAGGTATGGCGAATGCCACAAGCTGGTCCTGGGCGAGACAGATGCCCCGGTCATCCGGATGATCGACTGGTCCCCCGAAATGACGTCCTTCCTGCCAAAGCCCTTTCAGCTCGAGACGGTCCGCGCCGCGGTCGAACAGGTCGCACGCCGTTTGACCGGGGCGGGCCCACCGCACAGGCAATCGCTGGGCTACCTCTCCACGCTCCGGCTTGCGGACCTGTTGCAGATGCTCTGCCTCAATGGATGGAGCGGCCGGATCGACGTCGAGCAACTCGCGACGGGTCGCAAGGGCTCGGTCTTTCTGAACGGCGGTGCCCTGATCCACGCCTCCACCGACTCGGACCATGGCGAGGGGGCGTGCCATGAGATGCTCGGGTGGGAGCGATGCGAGTTCCAGTTCAGCGAGCGGCACTCGCCCGTCGTCCCCTCCATTCGCGCACCCTGGCAGCAGGTCGTCCTAGAGGCGGCCCGCCGGATCGACGAGCAACGGCAGAAGATCGCTTGAGCCGAGGCTTCCCGTAGCCGGCGCCCCCGGGCCGTGGTTCCTCGGACAGTCCAACCAATCCCCGGCCGCTGCCGTGCCGGCTGGGCTACCTCTTCATCGACCGGCGGTGCCCCGCTGGTCCCTCGGACTCCACAGACCCATGCCGACCATCGCCTCGTCGGCCAGCCTCGCCCATCCCCGATTCGCCGCCGGATTTGCGGGGCTCGGGTGCGGGATCCTCCCCACCTGAATATCCAAGCCCTCGGCATCCCGCACCCCCAGAGCCCTCGCCTCCGCAAATGCGCCCACGCCGACCACCCACGCCGCCCGCAACGCCCGCACCACCTCGGCCAGATGACGGTCGCATGCCTCCTCCAACGGCCCGGCCTCCGAGGCGCGGAGCTTGTCCGGCGTCAGGTTCTTGCCCGATCCCTCCATGAATACCAGCGGGCAGTAGTTCGCCACGAAATGCCCCGCGAAGAATCCGTCGGGCGTGCCGAATCGATCGCGGAATAGGCCCCACAGACGCGCGCCGCTCACCTCGCTCCGCCGGCACGCGAAACCCTCGATCGGACGCGCCGGATGCTCGGCCCTCGGTTTCTGCACGGGCTCGCAGATGCCCACCCAATCCCGCACCAGCGAAACCTCGCCGAAGGGCACCCCGGTCTGGGCCATGCCCCATGGCCCCGGATTCATGCCCAGAAAAACCACCCGCTTGCTCGACCCCCCCCAACGCCGCAGGTACGCCTCGTGCGCCCGCCACGCGTACT
>JADLDQ010000105.1 GCA_020846575.1 Burkholderiales bacterium | reverse complement strand
TGCCGTCGCCAACGACGCCGCCGAACATGTTGCGGCGGGAAAACTCCTCGTCCACGTGCAGGTTGTTGCCGGCCAGCCACTGCGTGCCCTCGATGGTATTCGGGTCGTGATGACCGAGGAAATCCTGGAACCCGTTGATGTGCTCGCGGGTGACCGAGACGCGCAGCGGCCGCAGCGCCTCGCCTTCCTTCAGGTCGTCGAAGCCACGGTCCCGGGGGTCGCCCGCCATCGTCCGCGCGGCGCTCATCGCTCTGTGTCCTCGGGCCTGGTGCCCTCCCAGGCGTTGGTCGAGCGGTACTCCAGCACCGGCGCTCCATCCTGGTTGCTGCCCTTGACGTGCCAGACCAGGTACTTGCGCCCGCGCTTGTCGAATTTCTCGCCGAGCTTCGATTCGCTGGTGACGACGTCGCCCGGCTTCATCGGCGCGGCGAACTCCACCTGCCAGCGGGCAAAGGGCGTCGGCCGCACCGGGTGCCTGTAGCCCTTGTTCGCCATGATCACCGAGCGCCGGGTGGGCGCGACCCGCATCGCCATGGCGATCGGCACGGCGCACCCGTCCAGCCCCTTGGACCGGGCGAACGCCTCGTCGGTGTAGATGGGGTTGTCGTCCCCAGAGGTCTTCACGTACAGCGCGATGCGCGCCGGATCGACCCTCACCCTGGCCGGCGCAATCGTGTCGCCCACCTGCGCCACCGCCCACTCGTAGATCGGACGCTCGTTCTCGACTGTCATCCTGGATTCCTTTTCAGCTCGAGGCGGGAAGCACGGTGGTAATCGTGCCGGCAGCGACCACCTTGCCGGCCTGGTTGTGGGCGATCATCTCCAGCGTCACGCGATCACGGCCCTCCCGCGGGGCCGTGCCGGTCACGCGGCCGGCGAAGCGGATCTCGTCGCCGACGCGCACCGGGTTCGGAAACCTGAAATCGACTTCGTACTCGCCGTACGCCAGCGCCCCCGAGGGCAGCCAGTCGGCGGCCATCCGGCACAGCAGCGCCACGGTGTGGTTTCCGTCCACGAACAGCGCGCCGTAGATGCTGCGCCTGGCGTATTCCTCGTCGATGTGGGGATTGCCCTTGCGCTGCGGGTTGTCGGCCGTCGCCGGGTAGAGGAACTCGCCGAAGGCCTCGATGTCGTCGCGGGTGACCGTCCAGCGCCGCGCCGGCAGGGCGTCGCCGGCCCGGACATCGGCCGCGCGCGCGGGTTGCGCTGGCGCGCTCATCGATGGCGGTCCTCGGGGCGCCCGCGATCCCAGAGATTCACGTAGCGGAAGACGGCCACGGTGTGCGCGTCGCGGCGCGCTTGGACCTCCCACTCCAGGAAGTGGCGGCCGTTCCTCAGGTACTTGTCGCAAACCCGGGTGACGCTGGTGATGCGCTCGCCGGCGTGCAGGGGCCGCAGCACCCGGCAGTGCCAGCGCACCGCGGGCGTGGGGTGCTCGGGATAGCGCGCGCCCTGCTCGGCCACGAGTTCCCGCCGCCGCAAGGGCGCATACACCCTGACCAGCACCGGCGGCACGCCGAGCGGCCTGCCGGATGCCGGATCGAAGGCCGGGTTGTCGTCGCGCAGGGCGGACGCGTACCGGCGGATACTGTCCACGGTAATCTCCACCGTGACCGGGCTCGCCTCGTGCCCGGCGGCGGCGCGTTCCCAATCGTAGAGCGGCAGTTCCCCTGACATGTTGCGTGCTTCCTGGCGCCGGTGGCTGCCCGCCCGCAACGGCCCGGGCACAGGCAGGAGTGCGGCTCAGTTTCCGCGCTTCTCGCTCTTGATGCCGGCTGCCTTGGCGATACGCCGGAAATTCGCCAGCTGGTCGGCTTCGTACTTGCGCATCTCCGCGGGTCCGAACGTCATCACCTCGGAGCCGACCTTGCGGGCGAACGCCTGCGACTCGGGCGATGCGAGCGTCTTCTTCATGGCATCGGCCAGCACCGACACGATGGCCTCGGGAGTGTCGGCGTGCACGTACAGACCCGACCAGCCGTAGTTCACCAGTTCCGCGTAGCCGCTCTCCCGGACCGTAGGTACGTCCGGGTGGGAGGGATGGCGGTTCTCCGCGGTGGTGGCCAGCATGCGGATCTTGCCGGATCGCACCAGGGCGGTCATGGAGGGCACGTTTTCGATCGCCATGTCCACCTGGCCGCCCACCGCATCGGTGACCATCTGCCCGCTGTTCTTGTACGGGACATTGACGAACCGGCCGCCCGACAGTTGGGCGAACCAGGCGAGCACGATCTCCTGCCCCTGGGAGATCGTACCCACGTTCAGTCCCTGCTTGCTGCTCTTCGCGGCGGACACCAGTTCCGCGAGGCTCTGAATCTTCGAATTGACCGGCACGTACAAGCCCAGGGGGCTTCGCGTCAGACCGCACACCGGCCTGAAGTCTCTTATCGGGTCGTAGGGCAGGTCCTCGATCACGATGGGATTGACCGACTGGGCTGACCAGCCCGCGATGAGCGCGGTGTATCCGTCCGCCGGCTGGTTCTTCACGTACACCGCGCCCACCGCGCCGCTCGCGCCCGCGCGGTTCTCGACCACCACCGGCACGCCGAGCTGCCTGGCGAGGAGGTCGGCGTAGAACCTGCCGGAGCGGTCGGCGCCGCTGCCCGGACCGAACGGCGCGATGAGCCGGATGGTCTTGGCAGGGTAGCTCTGCGCCGCCGCCGGCAGGCAGAAAGCCGCCAGGCAAAGGAGCATCCAGACTGTCTTTTTCACGATGTCCTCCCTGGTTGCGCGGGCGGTTCGGTACAGCCAGAAGGGTGGGTCCGTGGTCCGCGCCGGATCGCGGGCCGGCGCTGCGGTCACGCCCGCGACGCAATCCACTGCCGCTGCGGCTCCCCGGTCACGTGCAGCAGTCCCGCCATGCCGTCGCCGGCCACCGTGCCGGTGAAGTCGTGGCGGCGCTCGCCCTCCAGCGCGGTGAAACGGATGCGCTCGCCGCGCAGCGTCGCGTCCCACCGCGGGCGGTCCGCGCCGCCGATCCGGACCGCGCCGTCGATCTTCTGGAAGCGCTGGGCGAGGCGCAGGGCGTAGCTCGAGGGGCTCGCGCCGACGGTGCGGACCTGCCAGTGGCCGCCCGCGCTGGCCGGCACCACCCACAGCATGCCGTGCATGCCCTCGCTCCACGCCCACTCGTCGGGCTCCCACTCCTCCAGGGCGAACAGGTAGGACAGGATACGGGTGCCCGGTTTCATCGCCAGGAGCTTGGGGCGCAGCCGCCGCAGCACGCTGGGCGTCATGAACAGCGTGATCACCGTCGCCCTGGAGTAATCCGTCGCGAAGATGTCGCCGCGGATGAACTGCACGCGATCGGCGACCCCGGCGCGCTTCGCCTCCTGGATGGAGTAGGCCACGAGGTCGCCGTTCAGCTCGATCCCCAGGGCCTGCGATCCGAACAGCTTGCCGGCGAGGATGGGAATGCGGCCGTCGCCCGAGCCGAGGTCGACGACGTAGTCGGACTTGGTAACGCCCGCCAGTTCCAGCATCGCCTCGACCATGCCGGTGGGCGTCGGAATCCAGCCGGCGTCCTTGCCCGGCGTGCCCAGTTCCGGCTCAGGCGCCGGCGCCTGCGCCCGCAGCGCCGGCGCGGCGGCGATGAGCGGCAGCGCGGCGATGAACGCGCGCCGCGAGCGCAGGGCCGGCCCGTGGTTCTCGGACCGCGCCGCGGCCTCGGCATCGGTGCATGGCTTGCGCATGGAAACGCGCCTCCGGGTGATCGGCGAATGATGCCTCATCGGGACCGCGCGGTAAAATCGCCGACATTTCCGCACACCGAACCCATGGCGCCGCTGCTGGAGAACCTCAACCCCGAACAACTCGCGGCGGTCACCCTGCCGAGCGAGCATGCGCTCATCCTCGCCGGCGCCGGCTCGGGCAAGACGCGCGTGCTCACCACCCGCATCGCCTGGCTGATTCAGACGGGCAGTGTATCCCCCAGCGGGCTGCTCGCGGTCACTTTCACCAACAAGGCGGCGCGCGAGATGCTCACGCGCATCTCGGCGATGCTGCCGATCAACGTGCGCGGCATGTGGGTCGGAACCTTCCACGGCGTGTGCAACCGGCTGCTGCGCACCCACCACCAGGAGGCGGGACTGCCGCAGCTGTTCCAGATACTGGATGCGCAGGACCAGCTCGCCGCGGTCAAGCGCGTGCTGAAGAGCCTGAACGCCGACGAAGCGCGCTTCCCGGCGCGCGAGGTGCAATATTTCATCAACGCGGCGAAGGAGGAGGGCCGCCGGCCCTCGCAGCTCGAGGTAGCCGATGAGTTCGCGCGGCGCGGGGTGGACTTCTATGCGGCCTACGAGGAGCAGTGCAGGAAGGAAGGCGTGGTCGATTTCGCCGAACTGCTGCTGCGCAGCTACGAGCTCCTGCAGCGCAACGAGCCGTTGCGCTCGCACTACCAGTCGCGCTTCCGCCATGTTCTGGTGGACGAGTTCCAGGACACCAACCGCCTGCAGTACCGCTGGCTAAAACTCCTGGCGGGCCACGGTGGCAGTCTGCGTGCACCCGCGGGCGGCGCGGATTCCTCGATGCTGCCGGCGACGGCGCTGTTCGCGGTGGGCGACGACGACCAGTCGATCTACCGCTTCCGCGGCGCCAACGTCGGCAACATGTCCGATTTCGAGCGCGAGTTCGAGGTGCCCAACGTCATCCGGCTGGAGCAGAACTACCGCTCGCACGGCAACATCCTCGCGGCTGCGAACGCGCTCATCTCCCACAACCGGCGGCGGCTGGGCAAGAACCTCTGGACCTCGGCCGGCGAAGGCGAGCCCCTGCGCGTGGTCGACGCGGCGAGCGACGCCCGGGCGGCCGGCTGGGTGGGCGAGGAGGTCCAGGGGCTGGCGCGGGACGGCCTGCCGCTGCGCGAGATCGCGGTGCTGTACCGCTCCAACGCGCAGTCGCGCATCCTGGAGCACGCGCTGTTCTCCCAGGGAATCGCCTACCGCGTCTACGGCGGCCTGCGCTTCTTCGAGCGCATGGAGATCAAGCACGCGCTCGCCTACCTGCGCCTTGCCGCGAGCACGGAGGACGACGGTGCGTTCCTGCGCATCGTGAACTTCCCCGCGCGCGGCATCGGCGCGCGCACGCTGGAGCAGCTCCAGGAGGCCGCCTCGAAGCAGGGCACGAGCCTGTACGGCGCCGCCGCCTCGCTGCCGGGCAAGGCGGGAGCGACCCTTTCGGGCTTCGTGCGCATGATCGAGACGCTGCGCGGCGAGACCGCGAAGCTGCCGCTCCCGGAGATCGTGGACGCGGTCCTGGACAGGAGCGGGCTTCTCGCTCACTACCGCGCCGAGCGCGACGGCGCGGACCGGGTGGAGAACCTGCTGGAACTGGTCAACGCGGCGGCCGCCTTCGTGCAGGAAGAGGAGGCGAACGATCTCGCCACCTTCCTCGCGCACGCGGCGCTGGAGTCCGGCGAGAATCAGGCTGCCGAGGGCGCCGACGCGCTGCAGATGATGACGGTGCACTCCGCCAAGGGGCTGGAATTCCAGGCGGTGTTCATCACCGGCTTGGAAGAGGGCCTGTTCCCCCACGAGCAGAGCGTGTCCGAGGACGACGGACTGGAGGAGGAACGGCGCCTGATGTACGTGGCGCTCACCCGCGCCAGGACCCGGCTGTACCTCTCGTTCGCCCAGACGCGCCTCCTTCACGGCCAGACGCGCTACAACATCGCCTCGCGCTTCCTCGACGAGGTTCCCGGCGCTCTGCTGAAGTGGCTGACCCCGCGGCTCGGCGCCGCGCTGCCGGAGCGCAACGCCTGGACGGAGCCGCTGCAGCGAGCGCCGCGCGCCAGGGACCCCGGTCACGGCTTTCGCATCGGCCAGTCGGTGGTGCACGCCAGGTTCGGCCAGGGCGTGATCGTGAGCGCCGAGGGCTCGGGCAGCGACGCGCGGCTGCAGGTCAACTTCGGCCGCCAGGGGATGAAGTGGCTGGCGCTGGAGTACGCGAAGCTCGCACCGGCCTGAGCCGGGCGGGCAGCCGGGGCAGACTCGGGGGTTCGCGCGGGCAATCGCCAGCCCGGACCGAGCGGTGCTCGACACCGCGAGACGCCGCTCTTCTGCCATCCCGTGCCGGACACGGCGTGGCCGCAAGCGCTTCGCAGGCGCCGCGAGCGAGTCACGGGGAAGCCAATGCCCGGCGGCTGCCGGGAGAGTGGATTGCCCGTACTTTCACGGTAATACCCGCGGGCGCGGCGTTGCGTACCTTGCACTCATCGACGTAACACCCTTCTCTTGCGCTGGCCGGGGGAGCCCTGGAGGCCCGAAACGCAGATCTGGATCGGGGGAACGAACCAGCCATTGTCGTTGGGCATTCGCAACGCCTCACGGACCTTCATCCGTCGAGGAATTCAAGGACGCCCAGGACCCGCAGGACAGAGGTGATCTTGTTGCGGCATGACGTTCCGCTTCACCGGCGCGAAACCGGCAAGCGAAGGGCCGCTGGTGGAGCGTCCGGTGCAAGCGCCTGTTGAGCGTCTTCGCGCACCACCGAACGATCACTTGGCTGATGTAACTCGACCCTTCGGTGCTCGGCGAATGCCCTGCAGGGACGCGGGCGCGGAACGCTCAGCCAAACGACCCGTAACGTACTTGTGCAACACGCTGGCGATCAGCGTCTGGTATGGGACACCCTCTTCCAGGGCCTTGGCCTGAATATCGCTCAGATCACCCGAGGAAAGACGAATATTGACCCGCCGATCCTTGATCCCGGTCGCGCGGGCAGCGGCCTTGAATCGTGCAAGCTCAGCCTTCGTTGCTACGGACTTCAGCTTGCCTTTCTCGAAGGCGCTGAGAATTTCCAGTTCGTAGGCATCAATCTTCGTCATCCTGCACCTCTGGCTTCAGGTAGTCCCTGGTCGCCTTGCGACTTGGGATAATGGTCTTGAGGGAAAAGTATTCATCCCCTTCGACGAAGGGAACCAGGTACACGTACCCATCCGCTGCCACCAACAGGATCTTCTGCCGCGGATACTTCTCCTGGTTCGGATGGGCCAGAACGTCCAGGAGTCCGCCGGATTCGATTGCGACGGCAATCCGTTCGAAGGATACGCCGCGATCCGCCGTGAGCGCCTCGTTCTTTTCAGGATTCCACCGAAACGGCTTCATGGCGGGAGGCTACGCCGCCGTGTGCCTTTTGTCACCACCGAACCAAGACGCCCAGCGTTCCGTTCAGCGGCGCGACGCTTGCGGCGCATCCGCTGCAATGGGTCGTGTGCGCCCGACATGGGCATGAGCGGGTGGGGTGAGAGTCCCCTGTGGGACGACATGGAAGCAAGACAACCACCAGCCGACGGCAAGGGCGGATCCGGCTGCCGGCCCTGGTCGAGACGCCTGTCTCCCATCGCCCGCCGGGCCGCGCTGCCGGGGCAGCGCCGGATCTTGTCTGGACACTTCCGCAAGCGCAGCGAGATGCATTCGGACCGCGGATCGCGCTCGATCACCGAACCGCACACGCCAGGGCGCCGCGGCGCGCCAGAGACGTGCGGCACCCGCGCTCGGTGCTACAGCCGAACCGCGGTCCGCTCGGAGTACGCCGCGGCCATCAGCTCGTGAAACGCGCATGCGGCGCCGGCGGCAAAGGCCTCGCTGCCGTCGCGGCTGCGCCACAGGAAGCGGCCGGCGTCGCCGAGGCCGATCTGCATTTCCAGCCGCGTGATCTCGGTTTCGAGGAGGTGCACATCGAGATCAGCGTCGAGGACGTTGATCCAGGGTGCGCGCTCGGAACGCTTCACGCGTCGCAGCGGGGAGACGGCTTCGAGGCAGGCGCCGCGATTGCGCACGGCGAGGCCCAGCGGCACGGCGATGGCGGCGGCGTGCTGGAGGAAGGCGGCGAGGCTCGGGTTGGTCGCGTGCGCGGGAGGTTCATCGCCAGGAACCGCGCTCGCGCGCTGCCGGGCGGTTGCGGCAACGGGTGCGCGTACCGCCACGGCGGCCGGGTGATGCAGCGGCCCCTGATCGGGGTGGCGCAGGCGTTGCATCTGCTCTGCGAAAGCGGCGGTGTCCGGCTCGGTATCCGGGCGCAGGACGAGCTTGGCCACCGAGATGCCATCGAGGCCGAAGAGCTGGATGGATCGTTTCGGTCCGCCGCGGCCCGCTTCCGTAAGGGCGAATGCGCGTGCGACGCGCCCGGGCTCGATGCGCAGCCGGAAGGCCTCGCAGGCGGCGACGATCGAACCGTCCTGTTCCTCGCCCAGTTCGCGGATTGCCCCGGTCCGCTCCAGCACGGCGTGGTCGTTGCGTGCGACCGCCTTGACGGGTCCGAGGGCGCGGGCGGCTTGGAGCAGCGCGAGGGGTTCGGGTCTGAGGTGCAGCGCGAATTCGCCGCAGGCGCAATGGACGAGGTCGGCTTCGCTCACGCCGAGGCGCGCGGCGGCGGCGCGGTTGTTGATACCCTGGGCGGAAAGTTCGCGCCAGGCCGCGAGCAACTCGCCGCCCGACCCGCTTGGGCCGCCGCGCCCCGTCGGTTCGCGCCCGCCCATGGGATCAGGGCAACGCGCGCCGGGCGGTTTCGAAGCGCCGAGCGCTGCGCGCGGCGGCGAGCCGTTCGCGCAGCACTGCGCCGATCACGATGGTCGCGGGGCCGGAACCGACCTCGCCGGCGAGCGCTCCCAGTTGCGCGAGGGTACCCAGGCGCCAGGTCTCCTCGGGCAGGGATGCGCTCTGGACCACCGCCGCCGGGGTTTGCGGATCGAGGCCCGCATCGACCAGGGAGCGGGCGATGGCGTGCGCCTCGCCCGCGCCCATGTAGATGACGGCGGTGTCGGCGGCGAGCACCGGCCGGATCCAGTCGCTGCTGCGCTCGCCCGGACCCGCGCGCGGGGTGGCGAGCGCCACGCTGCGGCCGATGCCTCTGCGGGTGAGGGACACCTGGAGGGAAGCGGCGGCGGCGAGCGCGGCGGTGACGCCCGGGACAACTTCCACCTCGACACCGGCTTCGCGCAGGTAGTCGATTTCCTCCTGGGCGCGGGCGAAGAGCATCGCGTCACCGCCCTTCAGCCGCACCACGCGCGCGTGCCTGCGTGCGGCGTGCGCCAGGCGCTTGTTGATGAAGTTCTGCGCGGTGCCATGCCTGCCGCAGCGCTTGCCGACCGCGACTTTCTCGGCCCTCGCCGCGAGCGCGACGATCTCGGTTCCGACCAGGGCGTCGTAGAAGAGGATCTGCGCCGATTCGATGATACGGACCGCGCGCACGGTCAACAGGTCCGCTGCCCCCGGACCGGCGCCGACCAGGTACACCCTGCCCAGGGTGCGGGTTTCACTGTCCATGAGCACGCGAAAACGGTTGACCGAGCGGCGGCGCACGAGCGCGCCGATCTCAGGCCGCTGCTTTCGTCCTTCGAAGGCTGCCGTCGGGCGCGAGGTGCAACCCGCATTCCCTGGACTCGGCCTGCTCCCACCACCAGCGCCCGGCGCGCAGGTCCTCGCCGGCGACCACCGGCAGCGTGCAGGGCGCGCAGCCGATGGAGCGGTAGCCCTGCTCGTAGAGCGCGTTGTAGGGCACGCGCCAGGCGCGCACGTAGGCCCACACCTCGTTCTCGCTCCAATCGGCCAGGGGATTGAATTTCGGGATACCGTGCTGCGCGTCGAAGCCCTCGATTCCCAGTTCGGTGCGCGTCACCGATTGCTCGCGGCGCAGGCCGGTGATCCAGGAGCCCTTGCCGGCGAGCGCCCGGCGCAGCGGTTCGACCTTGCGGATATCGCAGCAGCGCCTGCGCAGCTCGACGCTCTCGAAGAAGCCGTCGCGTCCGTGAAAGCTCACGTACTGCGCCACCGCCTGTGGCTGCGGCTTGTAGACCACGATCGGCTCGCCGTGGCGCTCGCCATAGTGGCGGCGTACCGCCTCGATCACCGCCAGGGTGTCGCCGTGCAGCCGCCCGGTGTCGAGCGTGAAGATCTCGATGTTCCCTTCCTTCCCCAGACCGCGCTCGCGCCGCCGCAGGATGGCGTCGGTGAGCACCATGTCCTCGATCGACAGGCTCGACGCCAGCGCCGAAGGTCCATGCTCGGCGGCGATGCGCCCGAGCAGCGCTTCGAGCGCGCGCATCCGTCCATCCAGCGAAGCGTCGATGAAGTCGGCGGTTTCCATGATCTCCAGGTTCCGGTGCGCCGCGCGCCGCTCACGCCGCTGCGAGGCGCCGGCGGAACAGCGGCTGAGGCTGGGTCACCGAGGCCTGGTAGGTCTCGGTCAGTTCATCGAACGCCCGCAGCGCGTCCTCGGCGTCCTGATCGGCGCGCAGGGCGAAGGCATCGAAGCCGCAGCGCTCCATGCCGAGCAGACTGTCGCGCAGCACTTCGCCCACCGCGCGCAGCTCACCCCCGTAGCCGTAGCGCTCGCGCAGCAGCCGCGCGTTCGACAGGCCGCGCCCGTCGGCGAAGGCCGGGAAACGGATGGCCACGAGCGCCAGGGCGGCGAGGTCGCCGGCGATCGCCGCCGGGTCGTCGGCCGCCTCCAGCAGCACGCCGGTGCGTCCGGCCCGCGTGGCGATCGCCGCGCGCTGCTCGCGCCACACGGCCAGCGGCACGATCAGGTCGCCCTCGGTGGGCAGCGCGGCGGGCTCGCCGGGCGCAGCCGGCTGTGCGGGCGCGCCGTCTCGAAGCGGCTCAAGCAGCCGCCAGCTGTCGCCGGCGATGCGGCGCTTGCGGATCAGCTTTCCCATACACGTAATCCTTGAAGGGTTCCACGCCGATGCGCTGCACCACGTCGATGAAGCGCTCGTGTTCGCTGTCGCGCTCGGCGAGGTAGCACTGCACGAGCTGCTCGATCACCGCCGGAACCTGCGAACGGGCGAACGAGTGGCCGATCACCTTGCCGAGCGCCGCGCGCACGCCGGGACGCACCGCGCCCTGGTTGCCGCCGATCTCGATCTGGTACCACTCCTCGCCGCCCTTGTCGACGCCGAGGATGCCGATGTGGCCCACGTGGTGGTGGCCGCAGGCGTTCATGCAGCCGGAGATGTTGAGGTCGATCTCGCCGATGTCGTGCAGGTAGTCGAGGTCGTCGAAGCGCTCCTGGATCGCCTGCGCCACCGGGATCGACTTGGCGTTCGCCAGGCCGCAGAAGTCCCCGCCCGGGCAGCACACGATGTTGGTGAGAAGACCGATGTTGGGCGTGGCCATCCCCAGCACCCGCGCCTCCAGCCATACCTGGTGCAGGCGCGCCTGCGGCACGTCGGGCAGGACGAGGTTCTGCTCGTGCGACACGCGCAGCTCGCCGAAGGAGAAGCGCTCGGCGAGTTCGGCCACCGCTTCCATCTGCTCCGAGGTGGCGTCCCCCGGCGGCACGCCGGTCCTCTTGAGCGACAAGGTCACCGCGGCGTAGCCGGGCACCTTGTGCGGGTGGACGTTGCGCCGGTGCCAGTTCCGGAAACCCGCGTCGAGCGCGAGCAGCCGCGCAAGGCGCGCGTCCTCTCGAGGCAGCGCCTGGTAGGCGGGCCGGCTGAAGCGTCCTTCGATGCGTGCGACCTCCTCCTTCACCAGGGTGTTCGGACCGTCCTTCGACTGCGCCCACCCGGCCTCGACTTCGCTGCGGAAGCGCTCGACGCCGAATTCCTTCACCACGAACTTGATGCGCGCCTTGTGGATGTTGTCGCGCCGGCCGAAGCGGTTGTACACGCGCAGGATCGATTCGAGGTAGGTCAGCAGGTGCCGCCAGGGCAGGAACTCTCGGATGACCTGCCCCACCATGGGCGTGCGGCCGAGCCCGCCGCCCACCACGACGCGAAAACCCACCTCGCCTTTCTCCACCCCCTCGCCCTCGGTTCCCGCCGCGCGCACGGCGTGCAGACCGATGTCGTGCACCTCGGTGGCGGCGCGATCGTTCGCGGCGCCGTTCACCGCGATCTTGAATTTCCGCGGCAGCCAGTTGAACTCGGGGTGGAAGGTGGACCACTGGCGGATGATCTCGCACCATACGAACGAATCCACGATCTCGTCGGGTGCGATGCCGGCGAAGTGGTCGGTGGTGATGTTGCGCACGCAGTTGCCGGAGGTCTGGATGGAGTGCATCTGCACGGTCGCGAGTTCGGCGAGGATTTCCGGCACCTCTTCGAGCTTCGGCCAGTTGAGCTGCATGTTCTGGCGGGTGCTGAAGTGACCGTAGCCGCGGTCGTAGCGGCGCGCGACGCCGGCGAGCTTGCGCAACTGCCGCGAGGACAGCAGGCCGTAGGGAATGGCGATGCGCAGCATCGGCGCGTGGCGCTGGATGTACAGGCCGTTGCGCAGCCGCAGGTGCCTGAACTCGTCCTCCGAGAGCTTCCCGGCGAGGAAGCGCCGGGTCTGGTCGCGGAACTGCTCGACCCTCTGATCGACGACGCGCTGGTCGATTTCGTCGTAGCGGTACATGAATCGCCCTGCTCCTTACGGTTCGGCACCGGGGTGGATCCAGCCCGGGGGAGCCATCGGGGTGGCGCACCTTCGGTGCGCACCGAAGGCGCCGTCCCGCGCCGCAGCAACCGCGGCTTCTCCCGTGTTCCAAACCCGTCGGTGAACGCATTCTATGGAGACTTCAAATAGCTACAAAGACTGATGAATCACAAATTTATAGCTCCTGGTTATAATCCGCGAAATGAACTTCCAGCAGCTTCGCTATGTCCGGGAGACCGTGCGGCAGGGGCTGAACCTCACCGAGGCAGCCCAGAAGCTGTTTACCTCACAGCCTGGTATATCTAAACAGATCAAGGAGTTGGAAGAAGAACTCGGGGTGCAGATCTTCGTCCGCCGGGGCAAGCGCCTGGTAGGACTTACCGAGCCCGGTCGGGCCGTGCTCGAGTCGGCAGAGCGCATCCTCCAGGAAACCGAGAATCTCCGGCAGATCGCGCGGGAGTTCTCTGAGCGGGACACCGGCACCCTGGCCGTCGCTACCACCCACACCCAGGCGCGCTACGCGCTGCCGCCGGTCGTGGCCGCATTCAGGCGCCGCTATCCCGGCGTGCGTCTGGCGCTGCGCCAGGGCAACCCGACGCAGATCGCCGAGATGGTGATCGCGGGCGAGGCGGATCTCGCCATCGCGACCGAGGCCCTGGACCACTACCCGCAACTGATCGCCATGCCGGGCTATACCTGGAATCACTGCGTGCTGGTGCCGGCGCACCACCCGCTTGCGGCCGTGGAGACGGTGACGCTGGAAGACCTCGCCAAGTACCCCATCGTGACCTACGACCCGGCATTCGCCGGCCGCTCGCACATCGACGAGGCATTCGCGGCCCGCGGGCTCAAGCCGGACGTGGTACTGGCGGCCATCGACTCCGACGTGATCAAGACCTACGTGGAGCTGGGCCTGGGCGTGGGGATCGTCGCCGCACCCGCCGTCGATCCCGGGAGAGACCCCAGCCTGCGCTCGCTGGACGCCGGGCACCTGTTCCGCAGCAACACCACCCGCGTCGCGATCCGGCGCGGAGCGCTGCTGCGCGGCTACACCTACGCCTTCATCGAGCTGTTCGCGCCGCACCTCAACCGCAGGCTGGTCGAGGCGAGCGTTGCGGGAGCCGGGGAGAGCTACGAGCTCTAGCGGATCGAAGCAGGACGCGAAAGCGCATCACGCTGCCGCTACAATGCGCGGCCCGCAACCCGCGCCGGGCACGAGCGACTCCCAGGGCATGTCCAGGAGCATCTACGCAGATATCTTCCGCCTCGGCTGGCCGGTTTTCATCGCCCAGATCGCGGTGATGGCCAACGGCTTCATCGACACGGTGATGGCCGGGCACTACAGCACGGTCGATCTCGCGGCGGTGGGCGTGGGCGCGAGCATCTACATCAGCGTCTTCGTGGCGACGATGGGCGTGCTGCTCGCCCTGACGCCGATCGTCTCCCAGCTCCACGGCGCCGGGCGCCACGCCGAGGTGGGCGAGGAGGTGCGCCAGAGCCTGTGGCTCGCCGCGGTGCTCGCGGTGCTGTGCCTGGTCGCGCTGCGCTACCCCGATCCCTTCCTCGCGGTCACGCACCTCGCCCCCGAGGTCGAGGAGCGCGTGCGCGGTTACCTGGACGCGATCTCCTGGGGCGTTCCGGCGATGCTCGTGTTCCGCACCTTCTACGGGTTCACCACCGCGGTGTCGCGCCCGCGGGCGATCATGGTGCTCAACCTGGCCGGGCTCGCGCTCAAGGTCCCGCTCAACTGGGTGTTCATGTATGGCCTGTGGGGCGCGCCGGAACTCGGCGGCGTCGGCTGCGCGGTGTCCGGCGCGGTGATCGCCTGGGTGACCGGGGCAATCGCCGGCATCTGGTGCTTCGCCGACCGCGGGTACGCGCGCTACGAACTGTTCCGCCGCTTCTCGCCGCCCGACCCGCGCCGCATCCTGCACCTGCTGGCGCTCGGGCTGCCGATCGCGGCCACTTTCTTCGTCGACGTCACCGGCTTCACCTTCATGGCCCTGTTCATCGCGCGGCTGGGCGCGCAGAACTCGGCCGCGCATCAGATCGCCGGCAACTTCGCTGCCATCCTCTACATGCTGCCGCTCGCGGTCGGCAATGCCGCGAGCGTGCTGGTCGGGCAGGCGATCGGCGCACGCCAG
>JADLDQ010000104.1 GCA_020846575.1 Burkholderiales bacterium | reverse complement strand
GACCTGGCCAAGGGGCGTGTCCAGGCCGATGAGCAGCGTGATCAGGCCGAGGTGACTGATGGTCGAGTAGGCCAGAAGCCCTTTCAGGTCCTGTTGGAATACGGCGATAAACGCGCCCAGGATGAAGGTGACGAGCCCGGCCGAGCCCACCAGCCACAGCCACTCGTCGGTGCCGCCCAACGCCGGCCATAGCCGCACCAGAAGGAACACGCCGGCTTTCACCATGGTGGCGGAGTGCAGATAGGCCGAGACGGGCGTCGGCGCGGCCATCGCCTGCGGCAGCCAGAAATGAAACGGGAATTGCGCGCTCTTGGTAAGCGTGCCGCCGAGTACGAGCAGCAGCGCCGGCAGGTAGAGCGCATCGGCGCGGATGCGGCTGCCGGCGGCGAGCACCCTGTCGAGGTCGTAGCTGCCGGCGATGTGGCCGAGGACGAGGACGCCGGCGAACAGCGCCAGGCCGCCCGCCGAGGTGACGACGAGCGCCATGCGCGCTCCCTCGCGCGCCGCCGGGTTGCGGTGCCAGTAGCCGATCAGCAGGAACGAAAGGAAGCTGGTGAGTTCCCAGAACAGGACCAGCTGCACGAGGTTCCCGGAGAGCACTGCGCCCAGCATCGAGCCCATGAAGGCGAGCAGGAACGAGAAGAAGCGCGGCACCGGATCGGCCGGGGACATGTAGTAGCGCGAATAGATCATCACCAGGAATCCGATGCCGGTGACGAGCAGTACGAAGAGCCAGGCGAAGCCGTCCAGGCGCAGCGAGAATTCCAGACCGAAACCGGGCAGCCAGGCGGTGCTGGCGCGCAGCACCGAGCCGTTCGACATCTCCGGGTAGACCGACCAGGCGAGCGCGTGCGCCGCGAGCGCCACGGAGCCGGCGAGCCAGGCCTCGGCATTGCGCGCGTTCGCCGGCAGGAAGGCCGCGACGATGCTGCCCGCGAACGGCAGCACGAGCACAGCGGCGAGAAGTGCCGCGGGCGTCATTCGCGCCCGGCGCTGCCCGGGCGCTGCGCCATTTCGTCGTACGCGTGCATGGCGTTGATCGTACCAAAGATCGGCGTCTCTCCAGGGGCGGGGATGCGCGCAGACCGAGCGCCCATGGCACGAAGCAAGGCGAGGATACCGCTTGCGCCGGACAGATCGAAGCCCGCCGAGCGCGCAGTTCGACGTGTCCCCGCGCTGTGCGACGCCTGGCTGTGACCTCTGCGGCCGATCGGTTCACTCTCGGCCGGGTCTTTTCACGGCCTCTCGGCGTTCACGGCCTCTCAACGCGAGCCCGGGCTGGACTGCGCCGCGCCGGGATCTCCAGAGGCCGATGCGAGCCCAGCGAGGAAGGCCGCGATCGAGGCCCAGTAGCGAGGGTCGCCGTCCACGTCGATGTGTCCCGCCTGCGGCAGCAGCACCCAACTCACCGGGCCGCCCCAGGCATCGCGCAGGCGCATACCCAGTTCGGGCGGCACGATGGTGTCGGTCCCCGCCGCGATCATCAGCGCCGGCGCGCGCACTGAAGGCGCGCGCGACCTGGAATCGAAGCGGTGGCGCAGCAGCCAGCGCACCGGCAGGAACGGGTAGGCGCGCGCACCCACTTCGACCAGGCTGTCGTACGGCGTGATCAGGACCACGCCGGCGAGAGCCCGGTTCGCCGCGAGCCAGGTCGCAACGCCGCTGCCGAGGCTGCGCCCCATCGCCACGATGCGCCGCGGGTCCACGTCGGCTCTGGCGGCGGCGTAGTCGTGGATCGCGAGCGCATCCGAGTAGAGCGCCCGCTCGCCGGGGCTGCCCCCGCTCTCACCGTAGCCGCGGTAGTTGACCGCCAGCACCGACCATCCGCGCATGCGCGGCGCGGCCGACGCCATCCCGCTCGCCTCCTCCGCGTTCCCGCCGAAGTACACGACCAGCGGTGCGCGCTCCTCGGACTGGCGCGCGAGCCAGCCGGCGAGCCGCGTGCCGTCGGGCGCGCTGAGGGTCACTTTCTCCATCCGTACGCCCGGTGCGTGGGGCGGCGCGCCGGCGGGCTGGCGCAGGAAAATCATGCGCTCCTGCAGCAACCAGGAGGCGAGCACCAGCACCAAGAAGGCGACAGCGACGAGCTTGAGCGCGTCGATCAAGGCGCACCGCCCCGATCCACCGGCCCGGACCGATGCGAAAATCCGCGGACATGAACGCCTGTCGCGGCCGCTTTGCGCCCTCGCCCACCGGCCCGCTGCACTTCGGCTCGCTGGTCGCAGCGGTGGCGAGCTGGTGCGAGGCCCGCGCCCGTGGCGGGCAGTGGTTGCTGCGCATCGAAGATCTCGACCCGCCGCGCTGCGCCCCCGGCGCGGCCGAGGACATCCTCGCCACCCTGGAACGCCTGGGGCTCGACTGGGACGGCACGCCCATGCGCCAGAGCACGCGCGGCGCGGCATATGCCGCGGCACTCGAGCGGCTGGCGGACCACGTGTTTCCCTGTGCATGCTCCCGGCGCGAGATCGCCGATTCGGCGCTGAACCCCCAGGGGGAACAGGTATACCCGGGAACCTGCCGCGGCGGCCTGCCCCCCGGGCGCGGCGTGCGCTCCAGCCGCCTGCGGGTGGACGAATGCGAGATCGAGTTCACCGACGCGGTGCAGGGCCGCATCCGCCAGTCGCTCGCGCGCGACGTCGGGGACTTCGTCCTGCGCCGCGCCGACGGGGTGTTCGCCTATCAGCTCGCGGTGGTCGTGGACGACGCCGAGCAGGGCATCAGCCACGTGGTGCGGGGCGCGGACCTGCTCGCCTCCACGCCGCGGCAGATCTACCTGCAGCGGCTGCTGGGTCTGCCGACGCCCCACTACGCGCACGTCCCGGTGGCGCTGAACGCGGCGGGAGAGAAACTCTCCAAGCAGACGCTGGCCGAGGCGATCGACCCCTCGCACCCGGCGCCGGCGCTCGCGGCCGCACTCGCGTTCCTCGGCCAGTCGCCGCCCCCGGAACTCGCCCGGGCGCGCGCCCGCGACCTGCGTGACTGGGCGCTCGCGCACTGGTCGCTCGAGCGCGTGCCCCGGGTGCGCGCGCGCTGAAGGAGCACCCGGCACCGTCTTCAGCCGTGCAGCGGCGCCACCTTCTGGTCGATGGCGCCGAAGATGGATCGTCCCTGCGCGTCCAGCATCTCGATGCGCACCCGGTCGCCGAAGATCATCAACGGCGTGCGCGGCTCGCCGTGGCCGATACGCTCGATGGCGCGGCGCTCGGCGATGCACGAGCTGCCCGCTGCCGGATCCGCGTTCGATACCGTTCCCGACCCGATGATGGTGCCGGCGCGCAGGTTGCGCGTCGAGGCCGCGTGCGCCACCAGCTGCGCGAAATTGAAGCTCGCCCCCATCCCCGCATTGGCCCGCCCGAACTCCGCTGCGTTGAAACTCACCCGCAGCGGCAGGTGAACCAGCGCGCCACGCCAGGCGCCGCCCAGCTCCTCGGGCGTCACCGCGCAGGGCGAGAACGCGGTGGCGGGCTTGGAGTGGAAGAATCCGAACCCCCTGCCGAGTTCCTTCATGATGAGGTTGCGCAGGCTCACGTCGTTGGCGAGCATCAGCAGGCGGATGTGCGATAGCGCCGCCGCCAGCGGGCAGCGCATCGGCACGTCCCCGGTGACCACACTCACCTCGCCCTCGAAATCGACACCGAGAGCCTCGTCCGCAACCACGATGTCGTCGCAGGGTCCGAGGAAATCGTCCGAACCGCCCTGGTACATGAGCGGCTCGTCCTCGCGGAAGGCCAGCGTGTTCTCGACCTCGAAGGCTTTCTGCATCAGCTCGCCGTGGTTCTTGTACACCGAGCCGTCGATCCACTGGTAGGCGCGCGGCAGCGGCGCCATCGCCCGCCTCGGATCGAACAGCTGCGCATGGGGCGCCGCGTCGCGGTTGAGCCGCTCGTACAGTTCCGCGAGCGCGGGGGCCGCGCCTTCCCAGTCGTCCAGCGCGCGCTGCAGCGTCGGCGCGATTGCGTCGGCCGGACAGACCCTCGATAGGTCGCGCGACACCACCACGAGCCGCCCGTCGCGGCTGCCGTCCTTCAAGGTCGCCAGTTTCATCTCGTTCCCCTCGCCTGCGCCCGACGCGCGCCGGCCGCCTCCAAGCTTATCCCAGGAAGCCGCGGCCGGCGCTTCGACGCGGGCCGGTGCACGCGCAGCGACTGGAGGTCGGCGCCCACGACCTGGGGTCGGCGCGCGCATCGACCTGGGCCGGCGCGCACGCCTCGGCTGGCAACCGGCGCCCGCACCGCGGAGCATGGCCGGCGCCCGCGCCTCGAAGCATGGCCGGCGCCCGCGCCTCAGCTGCAGGCCCGCTCAGGTCTCCCGCGCGGCGGCGCGAGTACCGTCGCCAGCGACGCAACCACCAGCGCCAGCGCGGCGAAGTCGGTCCATCCAGGCGTTTCGTCCAGCAGCAGCGAGCTGGCGAACACACCCACCACCGGCACCACCAGTATCGCGAGCGAGGAAACCGCCGCCGAGGTAATCACCAGCAGCCGGTACCAGGCCCACTGGCAGAAGATCCCCGACACGAGCGCCCCGTAGAGCGCCGCGAGCATGGGGCCGTTCGGGAGACCGAACGGCAGGAAAGGCCCCTCCTCCAACACGAGCGCAAGCAGGGCGATGGGCGGCCAGGACACCGCGCCCTGCCATGCGGACAGCGATACGGCGGGCAGATCCACCGGCCAGCGCTTCACCACCACCGTGCCGATCGCCCAGGAGATCGCCGACCCGACGAGGAGCAGCGCGCCCAGCGGTGCGCGCGCCAGCGAGACGAACTCGTCGCCGATCAGCATCGCCATTCCGGCCAGACCGAGCGCGAGACCCAGGCCGCGCCGCGCTGTGACCGGCTCCCTCATCAGCCAGGCGCTGAGCGGGATCGTCCAAACCGGAAAGGTATAGGCGAGGATGACCGCCCTGGAGGCCTCGACGTTGTGGAGCCCGTAGATCATCAGCACCGACCACGCGGCCATATTGAAGAAGGCGATCGCGAGCAGGCGCGGCCACGCGCCTGCCGGCACCGCGAGGCGGGCGCCGGTCCGGCGCGCGATCAGGAACAGCCCGACGGTGGAAAGTCCGATCGCGAACGCCCGGAAGCGCAGCGGCTCCATCCCGGAGAGCGCGAGCTTCATGACCGGCCACGCCAGACCCCAGAGCAGCGCGAGCAGCACCAGGAGCCACAGCACCGCCGCGGAAATCGCCGTCCCTGCCCTCACGGGCGCACCCGGACGAGAAGGACCTGCAGCGCGATCAGGTGCTCCCTCCCGGCGGCTGCTCCGCGTAGTCCGACATCGGCGCACAGGTGCACACCACGTGGCGATCCCCGTACACATGGTCCACCCTTGCGACCGGCGGCCAGTACTTGCGCGGCTTCACCCAGGGCGCCGGAAAGGCGGCCTGCTCGCGGCCGTAGGGATGCTTCCACTCGGGCGCGAGCAGCATCGCGGCGGTGTGCGGCGCGTTGCGCAGCGGATTGTCGTCCCGCGGCCAGACGCCCTCCTCGACTGCGCGGATCTCCTCGCGGATGCGAATCATGGCATCGCAGAAGCGGTCCAGCTCCTCGCGCGGCTCCGATTCGGTCGGTTCGATCATCAGCGTGCCCGGCACCGGGAAGGACATGGTGGGGGCGTGGAAGCCGAAGTCCATGAGCCGCTTGGCCACGTCGTCGACGCTGATGACGCTGGTCTCCTTCAGCGGCCGCAGGTCGATGATGCACTCGTGCGCCACCATGCCGCCGGGGCCGGTATACAGGATCGGGAAATGCGGCGAGAGCCGCCGGGCGACGTAGTTCGCGCTCAGGATCGCCACCCGGGTCGCTTCGGTGAGGCCCTCGGCGCCCATCATCGCGATGTATGCCCACACGATGGGCAGGATGCCGGCGCTGCCGAAGGGCGCACCCGACACCGGTCCGACGGGAGCGGACTCCTCCAGCGTGCGCGAGGGCAGGTAGGGCGCGAGGTGGGCGCGCACCGCGATCGGCCCCACGCCCGGACCGCCGCCTCCGTGCGGGATGCAGAAGGTCTTGTGCAGATTGAGGTGCGACACGTCCGCGCCCAGCTCCCCCGGCGCAGCGATGCCGACCATCGCATTCAGATTGGCGCCGTCCATGTACACCTGGCCGCCGTGACGGTGCACGATGTCGCAGATCTCCCGGATGGCAGGCTCGAACACGCCGTGCGTCGAAGGGTAGGTGACCATGAGCGCGGCGAGGGACGCCGCGTGCTCGCGTGCCTTCGCTTCGAGGTCGGCGAGGTCCACGTTGCCGGCGTCGTCGCAGGCGACCACCACCACGCGCATGCCGGCCATGTGCGCCGAGGCGGGATTGGTGCCATGGGCGGAGCTCGGGATGAGGCACACGTCGCGGTGCGGATCGCCGCGGGCCGCGTGCCAGGCATGGATTGCCAGCAGCCCCGCGAACTCGCCCTGCGACCCCGCATTGGGCTGCAGCGACACCGCGTCGTAGCCGGTGATCTCGGCAAGCCATGCCTCGAGGTCGGCGATCAGCCGGTGGTACCCGGCCGCCTGCTCCGGCGGGGCGAAGGGATGCAGCGCGGCGAACCCGCTCCAGCTCACCGGGATCATCTCGGTGGTCGCGTTGAGCTTCATGGTGCAGGAGCCCAGCGGGATCATCGCGCGGTCGAGCGCGATGTCCCGGTCCGCGAGCGAGCGCAGATAGCGCAGCATCTCGGTCTCCGAGCGGCCGCGGTGGAAGCTCGGATGCGCGAGCAGCGCGCCCGTGCGCCGCAGTGAAGCGGGGATTGCATCGGACGTGCCCGCATCCAGCTCGGCAGGGTCGAGCGCCGCGGCGGCCGGTCCGCCGAAGATCTCCCACAGGTTCCGGAGGTCCGCCGTGGTGGCGGTCTCGTCCAGGGAGATGCCGATGGCGGCGTCGCTCGCGCGGCGCAGGTTGATGCCACGTTCGGTCGCCCTCCGCAGCCACTCACCCGTGCGCTCGCCGCTCGCGACGGTCACCGTGTCGAAAAACCGCCCCGTCACCACGGCCGCGCCAAGCCGGCGCAGCCCCTCGGCCAGCACCGCGGTCAGTCGATGGGTGCGCCGCGCGATTGCGGTCAAACCCTCGGGGCCGTGGTAGACCGCGTACATCGCGGCGATCACCGCGAGCAGCACCTGCGCGGTGCAGATGTTGCTGGTCGCTTTCTCGCGGCGGATGTGCTGCTCGCGCGTCTGCAACGCCAGCCGGAGCGCCGGAGCGCCCGCGCTGTCGACGCTGACGCCCACCAGCCGGCCCGGCAGCGAACGCAGGTATTCAGCGCGCGCGGCGAGGAAGCCCGCGTGCGGCCCGCCGAACCCGGGCGGCACCCCGAAGCGCTGGGCGCTGCCGGCCGCGATGTCGGCACCCATGCGGCCGGGCGCTTCGAGCAGACACAGCGCGAGCAGATCGGTCGCCACCGCGACGGTCGCGCCCCGCTCCCGCGCCCGCTGCGCCAGCGCGCGCCAGTCGCGCACCTCGCCGGTGGTGCCGGGGTACTGGAGCAGAACGCAGAAGAACTCGCCCGCATCGATCGCGGTTTCAGGATCCGCCACGAGCACTTCGACCCCCATCGGCCTGGCGCGGGTGCGCACCACCGCGATGGTCTGCGGGTGGCAGTCAGGGGCGACCAGCAGGCGGCGGCTCTTCGAGCGCGTGACCCGCAGCGCGAGCGCCATCGCCTCCGCCGCCGCGGTGGGCTCGTCGAGCATGGAGGCATTCGCCACGTCCAGCCCCGTCAGGTCGGTGACCATGGTCTGGAACGTGAGCAGGGCCTCCAGGCGGCCCTGCGAGATCTCGGGCTGGTAGGGCGTGTAGGCGGTGTACCAGGCCGGGTTCTCCAGTACGTTCCTGAGAATCACCGCCGGCATGTGGCAGCCGTAGTAGCCCATGCCGATGAAGGAGCGCAGCACCCGGTTCGCGCCGGCCAGCGCGGCGAGCGCTTCCAGTGTCTCGGACTCGCTGCGCGCCGGCGGCAGCGACAGCGCTCGCGCGCGTCGAATCGCCCCGGGCACCGCCCGCTCCAGCAGCGCTTCCATGCTCGAGAGATCGAGCACGCGCAGCATCTGCGCCCTGTCTTGCGGACCCGGCCCGATGTGGCGCTCGACGAAGCGCTCGCGCCGCTCCAGCGTCGCGCCTGCCCCGGCCGCAGAGTCCGCAGCGCTCATTTCGCGATGCTCGCTTCGTAGGCGGCCTCGTCCATCAGCGCTGCGAACTGCGCCGGCTCCGCGAGCTTCAGCTTGAAGAACCAGCCCTGGCCGCGGGGATCCTCGTTCACCTTGCCGGGTTGGTCCTTGAGCAGCGGGTTGACCTCGAGCACGGTGCCGCTCGCCGGCGCCTTGCAGTCGGCCGCGGCCTTGACCGACTCGATCACCGCCACGTCCTCGCCCTGGTTCACGACGCGGCCCACCTCGGGCAGTTCGATGAACACGATGTCGCCCAGCTGTTCCTGCGCGAAGTGGGTGATGCCGACCACCCCCACCCCGGCCGAGTCCATGCGCATCCATTCGTGCTCCTGGGTGTAACGGGTTTCGCCCGGCTGGCTCATGCTCGAGCACCTCCTGTGAAATGGGCGAGGGATCGGGCAATGCGTCCTCCTCGCGGCTGCTGGCCATGCGCCTGGCGATCCATGTCTCAGGCGCGCTTGAAATAGCGATGCGCAACGAAGGGCAGGGAAACGATGGCGCACGGCCTTGGCTTGCCGCGGACCACTGCGTGCAGACTACCGCCGGCGCCGGCAAGCGCGCCCGCGACGTAGGCCAGGGCGACCGGGGAATCCAGTGTGGGTCCGAAGCCGCCGCTCGTGACCCGTCCCGCCGCTTCACCCTGCGCGTCGTACAAGTCTTCGCCCTCGCGAATCGGCGCCCGGCCCTCGGGTCTGAGGCCCACGAGGCGGCGCACCGGGCCGTCGCGCAGCTCGCGCAGAATGCGCGGCGCACCCGGGAAGCCGCCGGCCCGCTCGCCGCCGGCGCGGCGCACCCTAGGGATCGTCCAGGCGAGCCCTGCCTCGATTGGCGACGTGCTCGCGTCGAGCTCGTGCCCGTAGAGGCACAGCCCTGCCTCCAGCCGCAGCGAATCCCTCGCCCCCAGCCCTGCCGGGGCCACCCCGGGCTCGCCGAGCAGCCGGCCGGCGACGCGAACCGCATCCGCGGCGGGAACCGAGATCTCGAAGCCGTCCTCCCCGGTATACCCGGAGCGGGAAATGAAACACGCCACGCCATCCAGCGAGGCGGCGACGTTCGACATGAACGGGAGCGCCGCCGCGCCCGCACATACGCGCCGCATCACCGCGGCCGCTTCCGGACCCTGAAGCGCTAGCAGCGCCCGCTCCTCGATGACCTCGACGCGCAACGCCGGCTCGAGAGCCGCGCGCAGGTGGGCGAGGTCGGCTTGCTTTCGCGACGCATTGACCACCAGCAGCAGCTCTGGACCCGTGTTGGCGACCATCAGATCGTCGAGCACGCCGCCCGCCTCGCCGGTGAGGAAGGTGTAGCGCTGCCGGCCCGGTGCGAGCGCGACGATGTCTCCCGGCACGAGGCGCTCCAGCGCCGATGCCGCTCCCGGCCCGCAAACGCGCACCTGCCCCATGTGCGACACGTCGAAGAGCGACGCCCGCGACCGGGTGTGCAGGTGCTCGCGGATGATGCCCGGCGGATACTGAACCGGCATCGCGTAGCCCGCAAACTCGACCATGCGCGCCCCGAGTTCGAGGTGCAGCTCGTGCAGCGGGGTGTGCCGCAGGCTCACGACGCGGTCGTCGCGACGGTGAGGCCGCGCACCAGGCCGTGCGCCGGAACGCGACAGGCGACTCGGTGCGAGTGTCGGCGGTACGAGTGTCGGCGGTACGAGTGTGGGCGGAGCAAGCGCGGCTCCCGTGGCTGGGTCAAGGCGAAGCTTCCTTCGCGCCGCTCCCCCTGTCCCTTGTACCTGAGAGTTTGCACGGAGCCGCTCTCGCGGCGCCGTGTTGCCCCTTCGGTGGGCAACGCGCGCGGCGTCGCCTCTCTCCAGATCGGCTGTCTGCCGGCACAGTGTTCGGGACATGCAGCGCGCGCTGCGGACCCCGGCCTGAGCGATTATGGGAGCTTACGCCTTCGGCGGCGGCCGCTTGCGCGACCGCGCTCTCCTGCGACGGCCCGCGGATTCTATCCGACAATCAGATCGCAATCGAACCATTGCGCGCGCAAACGCGATGTGCACACGATGCGCGTCGTGACGCGGATGGCACAATGCGCTTTGCCTTGTCATCCGAAGGAGACGCCATCGTGCAGGGAAAAATCAATGAACGACTGCGGCAGCTCGGCATCGCCCTTCCGCGGTCGGTGCCGCCCGCGGCGAACTACGTCCCCTGGGTAAGAAGCGGCGACCTGCTGTTCATCGCCGGGCAGGTACCGGTCAAGGACGGCAAGGACATCCATTCGGGCAAGCTGGGCGGCGGCGTCGCCCTCGAACAAGGTCGCGAAGCAGCGCGGCTGTGCGCGATCAACATCCTGTCGCAGGCCAGCGACGCACTCCAGGAAAACCTCGACCGCGTGGTCCGCTGCGTGCGCCTCACCGGCTACGTGAATGCCGTCGCCGAATTCACCGAGCACCCGCAGGTGATCAACGCCGCCTCCGATCTGATGGTGGAGGTTTTCGGCGAGGCGGGCCGCCACGCGCGCGCGGCCGTGGGCGCGGGCTCGCTCCCGCGCAACGTCTGCGTGGAGGTAGAGGCTGTGTTCGAGGTCCGCTGACAGTTCATTGCGTCGCAATAGACTTGCGGATATAGGGAAGGACCTCCCATGAGTTTGTTTTTTTTTGCATTGCATACTGCTCGCTCTTGTATTTTGACAAACTCCTTAATAACATTTTGAAATATCAAGATATATTGTCTCTTTAGAGAATTTTATTGCACTGCAATAAAATACTTGACGAACGCCTCAAAGCGCGTAGAATCCGTTTTGCCGCAAGGCAGCATGAAGAAACCAGAAACAGCCTATACACCAGACTCACGGTCCCAGGAGAACAGCACATGTACGTCACCCCGGAACAATTCACCGCATCGGGTAAGGCTGGCGTCGAAGCCATCCTCGGTGTGGCAAGCGCGCAGTTCGCGGCGCTGGAGCGTCTGAACACCCTGCACTTCGAGGCAGCCAAGACGGCGTTCGAAGACTCTGTCGGCTACGCTCGAGCACTGCTCGGCGCAAAGGACCTCCAGGAAGCGGTCAACCTCGGCAGCGCCGCGGCGCAGCCCGCCTTCGAGAAAGCGCTGGCGTACTCGCGCAGCGTCTACGAGACCTCGACCAAGGCCAACGGCGAGATTTCCAGGCTGCTCGAGGCGCAGACCGCGGAGTTCACCAAGAGCGTGAACTCGATGATCGAGAAATTCGCCAAGGGCGCACCCGCGGGTTCCGACGCCGCGGTGGCGGCGGTGAAGTCGGCCCTTGCGGCGGCAAACTCGGCCTACGACAGCTTCAACAAGGTGGCCAAGCAGGCCACCGAGATCGCCGAGGCGAACTTCGCCGCCGCGGCGGCCGCCTCCAGGCCCATGAGAAAGGCGGCTTGACAGCGGCCAGCAGTCGCAAGCTCGTCAGCAACCGTCAAATCGCGCACCCTGGTTCCCTCCTCCTCCTTCCAGGTTGCGCGTGCCAAGGGCCCCTCACGGGGCCCTTGGTCTTTCTGCGGGTTACCGCCGATCTTCCAGGCTCGGCTTCCAGTTGCCCCCGAGCTTTCCCACGCCCTGTTTCATGTCCTCGATGGCGGCGGCGACTGCGCGCGGTTCCCCGCGCACGCCCAGCTCGATATGCCGGCGCACACCGGCCTCGCCCATGCTGGGCAGACTGAAGCTCTTCACCGCCGGGTAGCGCGCCTCGACATCGGTCATCAGCGGGGTGAGCGCGCTCTCGGGCAGATCCAGCACGAAGATCGAGGACTCGCTCTCGGGTCTGGCGTGGAACAGGTGCGCATAGCGATGGTCCAGCACCCATTCCACCATCGGCCAGGCCATCACCGGAAAGCCCGGGACGAAGTGGTGGTCGGCGACGGAAAACCCGGGAATGCGGTTGTAGGGATTCGGGATGATGGACGAGCCGAGCGGGAACTCACCCATCTTCAACCGCAGCGGCGTGAGTTCGCCGCCGAAGCGCGCGCGGATCTCGGCTTCAGCCTCCGGGTGAAGCGCGAGTCCTGCTCCCAGCGCCGCGGCGGCGCACGCCCGGGTGTGGTCGTCGGGCGTGGCGCCGATGCCGCCGAAGCTGAAGACGACGTCGGTACCGGCGAGCGTGCGGCGCAGCGTCGCGGTGATCAGTTCCGGAATGTCGCCGAGGTACTCGCACCAAGACAGGCGCAGGCCCCTCGCGCCCAGCAGTTCCACCACCTTGACGAAATGCTTGTCCGCGCGCTTGCCGCGGATGATCTCGTCTCCGATGATGATCGCGCCGAACCCCATGGCACGGACCTCAACTGGTCACGGACTTCAACTCGTTTCTCTGCTCATCTTCCGCGCCTGCGCCGGGCCGCGCCGGAGTGCGCGGGCGCCCGCGCCGGTATCTCCTGCAACTCGGCCAGCCAGACCGCCGCCTCGCTGTCGCTCGGCGCGCGATAATCGCTGCGCGGCGACAGCGACCCCCCGGAACCGACCATGGGCGCGTTGGGAATCGCACTGCGCTTGTACTGGCTCAGCTCGAAGAAGCGCTTCAGGAACACGCCGAGCCACTTGCGGATTTCGACGATGGGGTATTCGACGCGCTCCTGCTCGGGCGTATCGGGCCAGTTGCCGCGGGAACGGTCCGACCATGCGCTCCAGGCCAGGAACGCGACCTTGCGCGGCGAGTAGCCGAAGCGCAGCAGGTAATAGAGGTGAAAGTCCTGAAGGTCATAGGGACCCACCACCGCCTCGCTGGACTGCGCCGGCTCCCCGTTCGCTCGTCCCCTCGCGGGCACCAGCTCGGGGCTGATCACGGTGTCGAGCACCTCGCTCAGCGCGCGGCTCGCCTCCGGCCCGAACTCGCCGCCGGCGGCGACACGGCGGATGAGGAAACGGATGAGCGTCTTCGGAACGCTCGCGTTGACCGCGTAGTGCGACATGTGGTCGCCCACGCCATAGGTGGCCCAGCCGAGCGCCAGTTCCGACAGGTCGCCGGTGCCGACCACGGGCGCGCCGTGCCGGTTCGCGAGCCGGAAGAGGTGGCTGGTGCGCTCGCCGGCCTGCACGTTCTCGAACGTGACGTCGAACACCCGCCGCCCCGCGGCAAAGGGATGGCCGATGTCCTTGAGCATCTGCAGGCAGGAGGGACGGATGTCGATCTCGTGCGCGCTCGCGCCCAGCGACCTCATCAGCCGCCGCGCCTGGTCGAGGGTCCGGCGGCTGGTGGCGAATCCCGGCATGGTGTAGGCAAGGATGTTCGAGCGGGGTAACTTCATGATGTCCATGGCGCGCGCGCACACCAGCAGCGCCTGGGTCGAGTCGAGTCCGCCCGAGACGCCGATCACCACCTTGCGGGCGCCCATGGCGCGCAGGCGCTTGACCAGCCCCTGGACCTGAATCTCGTAGACCTCGGCGCAGCGCTGGTCACGGGTGGCCGGATCGCTGGGTACGTAGGGGAAGCGCTCGTAGGCGCGTTCCAGCGGCAGCAACCTGTCCCCCGGCGCGCTCAGGGTGAACCTCACTTCCCTGAAACGCGCCACCTCGTCGCGATGCCGCCCCGCGGCCTGCGCGAATGTGGTCTGGCGCATGCGGTCCTGCGCGATGCGGTCCAGATCGACCTCGGCGGTGACCAGTTGCGAGCCATAGCTGTAGCGGTGCGTCTCGGCGAGTTGCACGCCGTTCTCGCAGATCAGGCCGTGGCCGTCCCAGGCCATGTCGGTGGTCGACTCGCCGTAGCCGGCGGCGCTGTAGAGGTAGGCCGCGAGGCAGCGTCCCGACTGGTTCGACACCAGGCCGGTGCGGTAGCGGTCTTTCCCGACCGTCACGTTGGAGGCGGACAGGTTCACGAGCACCGTGGCGCCCGCGAGCGCGGCGTGCGAGGACGGCGGTATGGGCGTCCACAGGTCCTCGCAGATCTCGACGGCGAAGGCGAACAGCGGCTGGTCGGCGGCGCGGAAGACCAGCCGCGAGCCGAACGGCGCCGAGGCGCCGCCCAGCGTCACCTGCGTCGCGACCGCGACGTCGCCCGAGGCGAAGTGCCGGTATTCGTAGAACTCGCGGTATCCCGGCAGGTAGGTCTTGGGCGCCACGCCCAGTATCCGGCCGCGGTGCACCACCGCCGCGCAGTTGTACAGAAGGCCGTCCACGCGCAACGGGATGCCGACCACCGCGACTGGCAACAGTTGCTTCGACGCCGCGCGCACGCTCTCGAGCGCGGCCGATGTTGCGTCGAGAAGCGCCTGCTGCTGGAACAGGTCTTCGCAGGAGTAGGCGGACAGGCCCAGTTCCGGAAAGACCACCAGGGCGCAGTCGCGCGCATGCGCCTGTCTGAGCAGGTCCACGGTGCACGCCGCGTTGAACGCCGGGTTGGCCACCCTGACCTCGGGCACGGCGACGGCAACGCGGACGAAGTTGTGCCGGTAGAAGTTAAAGAAGGACACGGCGTCGAGGCCAGGCCGCTGCTGGGGCTCGGGAGGAAAGGAGAAATTATCCCAAATAACCGGAGGTTGCGGGACCTCCTTCACGCGCAGCCGAGAAACGCCCGGCTCGCTCTCCACCCGTTGGCGAAGACGGTGAGGAACGGGCTTTCGCCCCTACTCGCCGTAGCGCTCGAGCAGCCGTTCCCATGCCCGCGGGAACGCGATCTTGCGGGTGATGATCCGGCGCGTGTGCCCCGAATTGATGTAGACGGAATGCTTGCCCGGTCCGCCCGCCACGATGACCTTCAGGCATCCGGGGTTCGCGAACATCGGGACCCGCGGGCCGTCGGCCCCGGGAACCAGCTTCTTCTCGTCGACGCGCCGTCCCAGGCTCTTCAGGCGCGTGTACGGGATCGACGCCTGCGCCGCCACGAAGTGCTGCACGTCGGACTTGGACCAGCCGGCATCGGCGATGCTTCTTGCGTGTTCGGGCCCCAGCACGAGGAAGGTCTCGCGCGGGATGATGTGATCCATCGCCCGCAGGTGAAACCGCGCCAGCCTGGCGATGGTGTCGGCGGCCACGGCGAGGATCTCCTGCGGCCGGATGCCGACGTGGTCCGAGATGTGCTCGGGCGAGAACGCACCCAGCACCGACACAGTGCTCTCGTGCCTCGCGAAGCCCTGCTCGAGATGGAACGGCGTCCAGGGATTTCGCTCTTCGTTCTCGCCCATGCAGTAGGTGTAGTTCTCGGCCATCCCGAGCGTGGTCATGTCGGTCACGCCGATCTTCGCGCCCCCGACGTTGTTCTGGATCAGGCGAACGGCGCGACCGATGGTGGCGTTGGCCTGCCAGCCCGGGCCGAGCGCGCCCGAGGCGCAGTTGAGGTTGATCTGCGCGCGCACCGGCCCGTTGACGAGCAGCAGCGGGCTGTGCGCCCCGGTGGAACACTGCACACCGGTGAGATCGAAATCGGGTTCCAGCAAACCCTCGATCGCCGCGATGATCACCGGCAGATAGATCGGGCGGCAGCCCGCCATCACCGCGTTGACGGCGATCTTCTCCACGGTGACCGGCGCGTTGCCCGGCGCCATCGCGCCGAGCGCGTGATCCGGGGCGAGGTCGGTCCCCGCCAGCATCTCGCGCACCGCCTCCACGGTGGGAGGCACGATGGGCAGTCCATCGGTCCAGCCACGCCGGTAGAACGCAGCGGTGACTTCGGTCGCCGGACCGCAGATCCGAAGCGCGCTGCACCCGGTGCTCGAGCGCGCCTCGCAGGCGCCGAGGGCACGGCCGCCGGCCAGGGTCAGGTCGGCGGCCGCGCGCGCCTTGGCGCGGACTTCCTCGATGGGAATGCCGCCCACCGGGTGAGCCACTTCGACGATGCGCAACCCGGGCAGGCCCTGGCTCGCGGCCGTGGTCGCGGCGAGCCGGACGAACGCCGAGGTGACGATGGCGAGCACGGGCGTGCCCAGCTTCTCGATCGCGGCGAGGTCGTGGATACACCACGACGTGCAGCCGCCTCAGTCCCCCAGTGCACCGATCACCAGGTCGGCCTCGCGCGCCATCCGCGCCAGATGCGGCGGCGAAACGCCGTAGAACGTCGTCGTAGCCGGCTCCAGTTCCCACATGCGCACCGCGCTCATGCCGGGGACGCGCGACAGGACTTGCCCGGCAAGCTCGTCGAGAAACACGTCGCCGCCGGGTTTGCCGTTCCACCACAGGCCCACGCGCCGCCCCGCGAAATCCCCAAGTCGCGCCGCACCGGCGAGCCGCTCGATTTCGGGTCGTGCCGACGGATCCAGAACGTTCCAGACTGCTTCTTCCATGCTTGGCCTCCCCGCGCTGGCGCGGTCAATCGACCAGCGGCACCTTGGCCATCTTGATGATCTTCGCGTAGCGCGCGATGTCCTCCCGGTACTTGGCCGCGAATACCTCCGGGGTCGTGCCCGCGCCGTCGCCGCCCCAGACGGGCATCCTGGAGGCGATGTCCGGCAGGCGCACCACGCGGATGGTCTCGCCGGCGATCCTGCCGATGATATCGCGCGGTGTTCCCGCGGGAACGAAGAAACCCAGCCAGCCCACGTAGTTGACCTCCGGGTAGCCCAGCTCCGCCATGGTCGGAATGTCGGGAAAGGCGCCGCCCCGCGAGGTCCCCGATACCGCCAGCGCACGCAGCTTGCCCGCCTTCACGTGCTGCACCACCGCGGTGGGATTGAGAAAGCTCATCTGCACCTCGTTTCGAAGCAGCGCGGGCACCGCCTCGCCGTCGCCCTTGTAGATCACGTTGGTGTAGTCGAGGCCGGCTGCGGCGCGCCACATCTCGCCGGTCATGTGCAATCCCGACCCCAGCCCGATGTGGTAGTAGTTCAGCTTGCCGGGGTTCGCCTTGATGTGCGCGGTCAACTCCTTCAGCGTGCCGGGCAGACTGGGATGGGTCACCAGCACCAGATAGGTGGTCATGATCTGGCTCACCGGGACCAGGCCGTTCACCGGGTCGTAGTTCAGCTTGCGGTACAAGCTCGGCGCGATCGCGAGGCTCGCCGAAGTGAGCAGGATGGTATGGCCGTCGGGCGCCGCGCGCGCCACCGCTTCGGCGCCGATGTTGTTGCCGCCGCCCGGACGGTTCTCGGCCAGCACCTGCTGGCCCCAGGCTTCGGTGAACTTCTGCGCGAGCGCGCGGGTCACCACGTCCTGCCCGCCCCCGGGCACGCTGGGCACGACGATGCGCACCGGTCTGGTCGGGTAGTTCTGCGCCGGAGCGCCGGCGGCCAGACCGGCAAAAAGGACGCCCGCGAAAAATACGAGGCGCTTCATTCTTCCTCCCGAAGGCCGCGTCCGCGGCGGCATGTCCCGAATCTTACCCCGCGTGTGCCGCCGCCGAAGCCGGCGCCCGGATCCGGCGTGTGCGATCAGCGGTTGTCCTCCAGCACCATCGCCGCCGCCTTCGCGCCGATCATGAGCACCGGCGCGTTGGTGTTGCCGGTGGTGACCACCGGCATGATCGAGGCATCGATCACCCGCAGGCCCGACACGCCGCGCACGCGCAGTCGCGGATCGACCACCGCCTGCGCGTCGCCTCCCATGCGACAGGTACCGGCCAGGTGGTGCACCGTGCTGCCGCTCGCGCGGATGAACGCATCGAGCTGCGCCTGCGACCGGCAGTCGGGGCCGGGTTGCGTCTCGCCGGCGACGAAAGGCGCGAGCGCCGCGCTGGCGAATATCCGCCGCGCGATGCGGATCCCGGCGGCGAGTATCGGGAGATCGTCCTCGGCCGAGAGGTAGCTCAGCTTGATCGCCGGCGGCGCGAACGGATCGGCGCAGGCGGCCATGACCGAGCCGCGGCTCTGCGGACGCGCGAGCGAGACCGAGATGCGCAGGCCGGGTTCGCGCTCCAGTTCGCGGTACTTCGAGGGATCGAAGCTGCCCGGGAAGAACAGCAGTTGCAGGTCCGGCGCCTCCTGCTCCGCGCTGCTGCGGCAGAAAAGCGAGGCGCTGGTCGCGCCGAAGGTGAGCGCGCCGCTGCCGTTCACCAGCCAGCGCAGCGCCTCCCAGGCGGCGCGCAGCCCGCGCCGCAGCTGGTTGACCGTCACGCAGCCGCGGGCGCGCACCGAGACCGGAACGAAGCAATGATCGCAGAGGTTCGACCCGACGCCCGGCGCGTCGGCGAGGACTTCAACACCGATCGAGCGCAGATGCGCTGCCGGCCCGATGCCCGAGAGCTGCAGCAGCTGCGGGGAATTCACCGCGCCCGCGCACAGCAGCACTTCGCGCCGCGCCACCACCGTCGTCTGCAGTCCGCCGCGCGCGATCGCGACGCCGGTGCATCGCCTGCCCTCGAACGTGAGGTGCGTCGCATGCGCCAGGGTGAGGATCCGAACATTCTGCCGGCGGCGCGCGCGCGACAGGAAGACCGTGCTCGACTGGCGCCAGCGGCCCTTGCGCGACATCTGCGAGTAGCCCACGCCCTCGGTGGTGCAACCGTTGAGATCGGGCATCAGACCGTATCCCGCCTGCCGGGCCGCTTGCACGAAGCGATGGGTGATCGGCAGCACCGTGCGGTAGGGCTCCACCACCATCGGGCCCTCTCGCCCGCGCTGCTCGCCGCCGCCCTCGAAGCGCTCGATCGAGCGGAAATAAGGCAGGACCTCCCCGTAGCTCCAACCCGGGCAGCCGGCGGCCGCCCAGCGCTCGTAGTCCTGCGGCAGGCCGCGCACGAAGTTCATGCCGTTGGTCGAACTGGTGCCGCCCAGCACCCGTCCGCGAGGCAGGCGGATACGGCGGCCGCCGATGCCGGGCTCCGCCTCGGAGACGTAGTTCCAGTCGTAGACCGGATGACCCATCAGGCGGATGACGCCGGCGGGAACGTGAATGAGGGGCGAGGCATCGCTCGGCCCGGCCTCCAGCACGATCACCGAGGCGCCCGACTCGCTCAGCCGGTCCGCGACCACGCAGCCCGCGGAGCCGGCGCCCACGATCACGTAGTCAGCCTGCATGGGATGTGCGCCGGCGGGAAGGAAGCATCACCGCCATCGTCGCCGGCGCTCGCCTGAGAACGCGAGGAGGTGTCTGGTACACTTGGGCCCGCTCTGGCGGGTAGTGCCCCGCTCTGGCGGGTAGTGCCATGGTCTGCCCAAGAGGGAGGACATTTGCGTGGAGT